>NZ_RZSW01000447.1:0-5230 GCF_003997375.1 Mesorhizobium sp. M5C.F.Ca.IN.020.29.1.1
GGATTTACCGATGCCGGAGCTTCCGGCGATCAGAACCGTGTCGGTCGGCGGCGACGAAGTCTATCTGACGCCGACCGACACGGTTCTGATCGCCGGAAGCTCCGGCATCGGTAAATCCACCTTGGCCACCGCGCTGACGGAACGCTTCGTCGAGAACGGGTTTCAGTTCTGCGTTTTCGACCCGGAAGGCGACTATGATGGCCTGGAAGGCGCCGTCCGGATAGGCGATGGCTCGAGCGAACCGACAAAGGCACAAGTGCTCGACCTGATCGAGAAGCCGGACACCAGTGTGGTCGTCAATGGGCTGGCGTTGCGGGTCCATGAGCGACCGGACTTCTTTGCCGATCTGCTTCCCGGCCTTGGCAGTTTCCGCTTCCGTACAGCGAGGCCACACTGGCTAATCATCGATGAGGCGCATCATCTTCTCCCCAAGAAGCGCGACGACACGCGCGCCGTCCTGTCGTTGGAACTACCTGGCACTGTCCTGATCACCGTTCATCCGGAAGCGATTTCGACCGATGCCCTGCGTCTGGTCACTGCCGTCATTGCGCTCGGTCCCAAGGCCAAGAATGTCATCAAGGCCTTTTGTCATGAGACGGATACCAAGCCGCCAAAGGATATTCCCTCGCCAAAAGGCGAGCGCGTGCTGTTCTGGCGGCCGCAAGCCCGCAAAAAAATTGCCGTGGTCAAAGCGATCGAGCCGCGCCAGTCGCTCAAGCGTCACAGCCGTAAATATGCGGAAGGTCAACTCGACGAGGCCGGCAGCTTCTATTTCAGAGGTCCCGACAACGCGATGAATCTTCGGGCCCACAACCTGATGATCTTCGCTCAGATCGCAGAAGGCATCGACGACGGGACCTGGGAGCATCACCTGCGCGCCGGCGACTATTCCGAATGGTTTCGCCATCAGATCAGGGACAAGGAGCTGGCGCGCGAAACCGCCGAGGCAGAAAAAGACGAAATGCTCTCGGCGCAGGAAAGCCGCAAGCACGTTCTGGATGCAGTACGTCGCCGTTATACGGCTCCTGCCACCGCCCCGGAGGAATAGAGCAATTCCAGGAAAAGTGTGAACGGTTTTCCGTCCGGAATTGCGCAAAAACAAAGAGATAGAGCGGTTCGGCGTTTCCGTGAAACGATGAACCGCTCTAGGGAGCGAAGGGATCGGCCATGCACATCATTCTCGAAGGCACGGGCCATGTTGGTTCTGCTGCAGCCATGTCGTTTTTACGGCAGGGCGAAGCGGTAACCATCGTAACTCGCGACCCGTCCAAAGGCGCTGACTGGACGCGTGGTGCTGTTCGCCAAAGCCCTTGACGCCGGCCCGCTTGACCTCGTGATCCATGCCGAGTTCCACAGCCATTTCATCCATGACGTTTTCGACTGGTCAGGGTTCACTGTATCCACTAGCAAAGAGGCGCAGGTCATAGGCCTCGGGATCTCGACGAAAGATCAACGCGCCCTTCCGTTGGGATTTCTGTGGGACATAGTCGAGCGTAGCGCTGCTCTCCTCGACGACCTCATCGCCATTGCGGAGTTCACCTTTGATCTCGACAGCAGCAACTGATTTCCCCGCCCTGTTTGCGGCAGCGAACTCGACCACATAGCCGCCCTCGGTGACCGCGACCGCGAGCGGCAGCACAACGATCCGGGCGGTCCCATCGCGCGTGCTCAAGCCATCGACGACAAGATAGCTGAGCACGGCAAGCAGGGCTACCGAGCTTATCCCCGCCACGACCCACTCCGTGACCGAAGTCCCGGGTTTGCGTGTCATTCCTTTGTTGTCGGACTGCTGCTTCTGTTGCTTGTCGCCTTTTGCGGGATTCTTTGTCACAGAATGAGCCTCGCAACCGCCGCCCCGAGTGCGCCAGGAAACGACAGAACCACGACTGCACTGAGTGTCTCCGAAAAGCCGGCGCCATCGGTCCTGCCGAAGGTCCACAGGATGTAAAGGTTCACAAGCATCACCAGGACATAGCCGACGATTGCATAGCGAAAGAAGATGCTGACGAATCCAGCGCCTGGCTCGGGACTGTGTGAGCCGCGGAATTCGAACTCATAGACGAAGGCGTGCATGAGAGCGAGGGTGACCACCACCAGAGCGATTTCCTGCCAGGGGCGCATCTTATAAGCGATGAGGACGACCTCCTCCGTTGGTGCGATGTTCACCGATAGAAACAGAGCTCCGACCACCATCAGGAACAGCTCTCCGGTGTAGCCGGGCTCGGGAATGTCCTCCTCCTCCAACAAACTCGGGCCAAGCTGAGCGCGTGCCAAAGATGCTCCTAGACTGCCGGGGACAACCTGCACCGCTATTTTGCCAATCACCTCCCGTAGCGGCATTTCGACGGTCACGATGCCGAAAATAAAAAACACCGCAGCAGCCGCCACAGCGGCCACAAGTATGGCCACAAAAGCATCGGCGATGCGGTCGCGAAGCGCCACCGTCTGGCGAAAGCCTCCGTACTTGTGCAGCAGCACCAGCATTGGCAAAGTGACAGCGAGGAACAGGGCGAGCCGCAGTGGGTGAAGGTGAAATCCCAGCGCCCAAGCTTCCATGGTCATCAGCACCGGGACGGCGAAGATCAACGCTCCGGCGAAGGCGCGCCCAAGACCAATCCAGAACTCACGCGGCGTTGGCCCACGCCTGACGATGATTTCAGTTGGCGCCACGTCCGCTCCCTCAGAGATAGCTGCGGGGAACAATGTTTCCTGCGCGATCTTGTTCCGGACCACTGCATTCTTCGATAGTCAGACGGCGCAACGATGTTCAAATCAGACCAAACTGTTGGGAACTCGCGAGCCAGCTTTCCGTTCGAACTCTCGATCGAAATACAACGCAAAGCCGACACGGTGTCTGGAGTGAACCCATGAAATCGCAGCTCGTCGCCGAAAGCGCCGGACAAAGGACATTCGTGGTGGTGCTTGATCCTGGCGAGGAAGCGTTCGCGGCGCTTACCTCTTTCGCGATCGATCAGGATATTGGCGGCGCCTCGCTGACCGCGCTCGGCGCCTTCGAAACGGCGACCGTTGGCTGGTTCGACTTTGGGCAAAAGACTTTTCGCAAAATCCCGGTTAGCGAACAGTGCGAGGTGCTCAGCGCTATCGGTGATGTCGCGATCGGCGACGACGGCAAGCCCAGCCTTCACATCCACGCGGTGCTCGGGTTGCGCGATGGTACCACGCGCGGCGGTCATCTGCTCGAAGGCATCGTTCGGCCGACACTCGAAGTCACTTTGGTGGAAGCGCCTGGTCACCTGCGCCGCAGGAAGCGCCCGGAACTCGGCATCGCCTTGATCGATCTGGATACTTGAAACCGAACTCGGATCAGGCGATCCGGGCGGGCTTATCCTTTTTGTTTGATTTGTTTGACGTCCGCGGGCGCCTCGGGTGCCGCCTCCCAGCCGAACACACTGCGACCGCCGAGCAGATGCGACTGATCGAACTCTCCGGCAACGATTTCCTTCAGGCTGGGGCCTGTGGCATAGCGTTCGACCTGCCGTGACTGGTCGTCGAGCCGCTTCAAGGCACCGATTTCTTCGTCGCGGCCGAGCCTGGCCTTGTGAACCGCGGACTTCAGCACGCCGATCGTCTCGTCATAGACTTTCAGCGGCACGGGGAATGGATGTCTGTCCTTGCCGCCATGCGCCAGCGAGAAGCGTCCCGGATCGGAAAATCGGCATGGCGCGCCATGCAGAACCTCGGCAACCAGCGCCAGCGCCCGCACCGTGCGCGCACCGACGCCAGGGACCAGAAGAAGATCGGAAAAATCGGCGGGGCCACGCTCGGCAGCCGCCGCCATGTTCCCATGAAGGCGGCGCATGACGACATCGCTTTCGCGAACGTCGTGGTGCGCCGGCATGACCAGGTGTGGCAGCATCGGCTGCTGTTCAGGCGCCTGCTCTGGAGCCGGGGCCGTGTCACGTTCCAGCGCGGCGAATTCCCTCAAAATGCGTTCCGGTCCGAGGTCCTGCAGGAGCTCCAGCTGTCCCTTGCGCGAAGCGTCGGCGCGGCGGTCGGTCAGGTTGACGATTTCGCCCTGGTTGGCGCCTTCGATGGCGGCATGCGGCTGGTCGACGAAGCTCTTCAGGCCTTCGGACAGCCAGTGATAGCGGCGCGCCACCTTGCTGTCGCCGTTCATGCCCTGCTGCACCACGACCCAGTCGCCATCATTGGTAACGATAAAGCCATGCAGATAGAGGTCGAAGCCGTCCTGAACGGCGGCGCTGTCAACCTTGGCGACGAGCCGGCTGGCAGTTGCCAGGCCTGTTCCGTCGAAGCCGACGCGCTCGCCGATGACGGCAAGCTCGTGCGGTGTCTTGCGTGAATGCGCGCCGCGGCCGCCGCACACGTGAATACCAAGTTCACCGGAGAGCGGAGCCAACCCGCGTTTCAAGGCGCCGATGACGCTGGTCGTGATGCCGGATGAATGCCAGTCCATTCCCATAACGGCGCCAAACGACTGGAACCAGAAGGGATGCGCCAACCGGCGCAGCAGCTCCTCGCGACCGTAGTGGTGAATGATCGCCTCGCACATGACCGCGCCAAGGCGCGTCATCCGGTCGCCGAGCCATTTCGGCACGCGTCCGCCATGAAGTGGCAGGTCTGCGCTTCCCGATCGTTGTGCCAAATCTTGCTGCCTGTTGCCGAACTATGCCTTGCGCTCAACAGATAGGTATCGAAAGCGGCGTGAAGAAGCGATGATACCCGCTTCAAGCTGCCGATGCCCGTTCCGAATTCCATTGCCGGCCTTGGTGCCCGGCCGCTTGGCGATCACTGTAGCGGTTATCGCTTCGCTGAGGAGATCAAACTTCTCGACGTCACAATGCTCACCCGTCAATAGATCCGTCGGCCGCGGTGACTCGTCAGGTCGCCGCCCATTGATCTCGAACGACATCACGGGTCCGGGATCTGGGCGCCGCTCCGTTCCAACCAGGCGTGCTCGATAACCGGAGGCCCGATAATCGTCTCAAGGTCTTCATGGTCCGCCGCCTTCCAGGTGAGCGCCAACACAGCGTGGTGGTCGCGGGGTATCACCAGATCGACCATTGGCGGCGTTTTGCCGGGTTACCGATCGGCGGGATTTCCGACCGCCGGATCGCGCCGCCTTGAATATCTTCCCACACGTGGCAGATCGTCACGAAATTCCACCCACGGCAGCTTCATGTCCCAATAGGCATGAGCCTGCGGCGCAAAACGTTCGGGGTGGTCGAAGAAGCCGATCGTCACATAG
>NZ_RZSW01000448.1:0-5224 GCF_003997375.1 Mesorhizobium sp. M5C.F.Ca.IN.020.29.1.1
TCAAGAACCTCTATATCAATCTCAAAATTCAGCCGCAGGGACCGGGCATCAAGATTGGAGGATCCTATATAAGCCCAAACTCCATCGACTGACAGCAGCTTCGAATGATCGAACGAGCCCTCCGTGCGCCATACGCGGCAATAGTGCTTCAGGACCTGATCGAATTGCGCCGTCATCGCCCGGTCGACAAGGAAAAGATTGTTCATCGCCGGTACCACGATGTCGATCTCGACGCCTCGCCTGGCCGCTGTCGTCAGCGCGCTGATCAGTTCCCGATCCGGCAGGAAATAAGGCGACATGATGCGGATCGATTTGCGGGCGACGGAAAATGCTCCGATCAGCAAGTTGTGGTTCGTTTCGATGCTGGCATCCGGCCCGGATGCAACCGCCCGCGCCAGCATCGGTTGACCGGGAGCCGCGGGAGGCGTGGCCACTTGCCAGGTGTCGCCTTTCAGGAGCTCGCCGCTTACGAAGCGCCAATCTTCGGCGGCAACCGAAAAAAGGTCGGCCACGACCGGCCCGGTGACCTGAAAATGCGTGTCCCTCGCGCTGGAGGAGCCGGCGAACTCGGCTGAGAATCCCTTTCGGATGTTCATCCCTCCGGTGAACGCAATCGTGCCATCGACGACCAGGATCTTCCGGTGCGTTCTGAGGTTGGCGTAGGGAAGACGCAGGCCCATGACAATGTTGCCGTTGAAGAGGTCTGCGGTGATTCCTGCCTCTCGCAGACGCCCAAGAATGCTGGGGACGGAGTAACGCGCCCCGACGGCATCGATCAGCACGCGAACGCTGACACCCCTCTGGACGGCTCCGGCGAGAGATTCCACGAAAAGCCGCCCGACATCGTCATTGTCGAAGATGTAGGTCTCGAGAAGGATAGTGCGTTGAGCGCCATCAATCGCTCGGCACATTGCGCCATAGGCCTCGTCACCTGTCTCCAATATCGCAATCGCGTTTCCCGAGGTCAGGGCGCGCCGGGCCACCCTGTCGCCCAATGTCTTCAGGCCGGTGAAGCGTTGGCCGTACCGGTCGGCAATCAATTCCTCGGCGGCAATGTTGCGCTCATGTTTTGCGGAAGCCGCCTCGCTGGAAAGGGGCCGCATGGCGCTGATCGTTGCACGACGGATGCGGTTTATGCCGGCAACGGCGTAGATGATCGCGCCAAGGAATGGCGACAGGAACATCACGCCGACCCAACCTGTGGCGGCGCGGACGTCTTCCTTCGTCATTATGGCGTGGACGATGCCGATTGCCGCCATCACCACCGGAATGATCGCGAGGATCTGGGGCCAATGAGTCATTAAGGTCTGCAACATCGCCAGGACTATCCAGCGAGCGGTTGCAGAACGCAATGCAGCTCATTCCCGGCGTTGCTCGTCGGCGCCTCCGCCATAGACCATTATCAGATCGGCGGAACGGCAGTAGCGCACGTTCCCGCAGCTGCACTCGGCTTTGACGAGCATGTTGTGCCGGGTCGCCTTGCCCAGCGTGTCGATCGGATCATGCGCCATGGAGGATCCGCAGTTTCGTGTGCCGGCTACATCAACCGATTTGCGACTTCTCCCAAATTTCTCGTGAAGCGTTGGGGATAACCGCACTGAGCCCATTTGCGGCGGAATCGGTGTCCATTACCGTTCCGTTAACAAATGGATGATTAGATCTTGGTGGGGGATCAACCGCGAAAATGTTGCGAGAACGAGGAGCCCATCAATGGCTGCGATTGCTCTTCCTGGCGATTGGACCGGACAGTACAAAGGATCGGAGCTGAACCTCTCAGGTTTCAAGCTCTCCTTTTCCGACGAGTTCAACACGCTTGATGTCGTGCCGAACAACGGCACCGGCAAATGGTTCGCGCCGGTACACGCCCCCTATGGGGCCGCCACGTTCATGTCGCCGGTGGGGGCGACGAATCCGTTCTCCGTCTCTGACGGGCAGCTGACCATTACCATGAAGCAGGTGGACGGCGTCTGGCAGTCGGGAACGATGCAAACGGTTAACAGCACCGGCCGGGGTTTCGCGCAAGAGTACGGGTACTTCGAGATGCGCGCGGCCTTTCACGGCGGGGCGGGAGCCTGGCCGGCTTTCTGGATGCTGTCGCCCGATCAGACTGTGCCACGCGTCGAGGTCGACATCGTTGAAGCGTATGGGGGCGATCCCGATGGTCATCACCAGGCGGTGCACTTGAGCAATAAGGAAGGCCACGCTTGGAAAGGCAACTATACGGGCCTCGCCAGTTCGATGTTCGACGGGACGTTTCACACCTACGGCGCGAGGATCACGACGGACTGGATCACCGTGTACTATGACGGCAAGGAGCTGAGCCGCTTTCCAATGAGCGAGTCCTTCCGCACGCCGCTCTATATGCTGGCCTCGCTTGCCATGAATCCCCTTGAAGTCGAGCGGGCGTCCGGCACCTACAAGATGGTGATCGACTACGTGCGCGCCTATGCCGCGCCGGACGTGATGGAGCAGCACCTGACCGGGACGGATGCGGCGGATATCCTGAACGGCGGCAGCTTTGATGACGTTCTGGACGGCGGAGCCGGTGCTGACAAAATGTCCGGCGGTTTGGGCAACGACACCTACCGCGTCGACAACGCATTCGACGTAGTCATCGAGGCTGAGGGCGCCGGCATCGATGTGGTCATCACCTCGATGACTTATTCGCTGTCCGGCCAGCAAATAGAGCAGCTCACACTCACCGGAGTTGCCGACATCGACGCGATGGGTAACGAACTCGACAACACGCTGGTCGGCAACGCTGGCAGCAACCTGCTCGACGGCGGGGTCGGAATCGACAAGATGGAGGGCGGCGCAGGCGACGATACCTACTATGTCGACAATGCGCTCGACCGCGTGGTCGAGGGCGATGTGGCGGGCAACGATTCGGTATTCAGCTCGAGCACCTATTCACTGCCATCCTATGTCGAAAATCTGACCCTCATTGGCCTTGGCGCTATCAATGGTCGCGGCAATTCTTCCGACAATGAGCTGACCGGGAACAATGGGAACAACACGCTGGACGGCCTTGCCGGCAACGACACCATAAGGGGCGGGGCGGGTAGCGATCGGTTGGCGGGCTATGATGGCACCGACCTTCTCGATGGCGGGACCGGGGCCGACCTGATGAATGGCGGTGCCGGCAACGATACCTATTACGTGGACAATGTATTGGACAACGTCATCGACGAAGCGGGCCTCGACCAGATTTTCAGCTTGGTCACGTACTCACTGGCGGTCGATCGCAGGCTGGTAGAAAATCTGCGTCTGACCGGAAACGCCAACGTCGGAGCCACGGGAAATTCCCTCGACAACGTGCTCGACGGCAACGACAGCGACAACAAACTGGACGGCGGCCGAGGCAACGATACCGTGCTCGGGCACGGTGGCAACGATGCACTAACGGGCGGCCTTGGCATTGACCGGCTTACTGGCGGAGCCGGCAACGATTCCTTCGTTTTCAGTGCGCCGCTCTCAGTGGCCAACCGCGACATCATCACGGATTTCAACCATACGGCCGATACATTCAGGCTCCAGAATTCGGTAATGCAGGGGCTGGGAGCCACCGGAGCCCTCGAGCCAAGGTACTTCTTCGCTGGGACTAGCGCGCACGACGCCGACGACCACATCGTCTATGACAAGGTTACGGGTGCGTTGTTTTACGATTCCAACGGAAACGTCGCAGGCGGCGTGACACAGCTCGCGACGCTGACGAACAGGCCGACGCTGCTAGCCGACGATTTTTTCGTGATCTGATCCGGCGCCTACAGCGGCGCGCGCACCGCTGTAACTTCTAGTTTGCGATCGCTTTGTTCGAAAAACCGGTGACCTCTTTTTCGAACGATGCTCTAATTAGTCTACTTAATCATAAACTGTGTTGGATGTCTTTGGCAGCAGGGACGTCGTGTGATGTTATCCTACAACGTCGCTCGACTTGTTCCTCGATGTTGAGAATCGACGAGAACGGGTCGAGCGGGCGAAGAAACGACTTTCGGAGGCGCTCCTGGCCTTAACCATCCGAAGCAAGCCCGCCGCTTTTTAACGTCTGATTCTGGAAATGCGCGAAAACGTACCGAATTGCGTGCGGTGCTGGGGCGCAACACAGCGATAGGCAGGAACTTCCGAGCGGGAAGAACCGACCGACCAACCAATTGAAACAGGGCGTGACCGCACTTGCGGCGATCTCGCGAGGAAGAGAAACGCGGCACCGGAAAGGTCTTCATGTGGGGCGCCGTGATCATCGCTGTGCTTTTCGTTGCCCTAATGGCCGTGTTCGTCCTCGGGCCGTTCTGGTCTTAGCCACCATGGTCGAATGAAGCCCGCGCCCCCACGGGGGTAAGGACAGGCATCGCGAAACGGATGTCGAGAGAACGCCACATGCGGCAACCGAACAACCCGCCGCACATCGTGCCGGTGCGGAGGCGCGCATGAGCGCGGCCCTACTGATGCCGCGCGAGCCGGTGCATGGGTGCGTTTGCTTCGGCCAAACTAGCCAGCGCTTGCTCGACTTTTTGAGCCGAGGCGTCAGTGCGCTTGATGTGCCGGATCATTTGCTGCCTCAGCCGCGCGAGCCTTTCGGCGCGATATACATCGCCGTATCTCGCAGTTTCAAGGTGGAGGGTCGCGAGCCTCATGGGCGACGAATCCGATTATCTAGCAGTAGAATTCGCGAATCCGCCTTTCGTTCCGATGTCCGACCTTACCCTCGCAAAGGCTGGCCGGACGGCCGCGACGAATGAGTCGCATCCCTGCCAAAAGAGAGATCGTCCGCTGATGGTGCTCAGTCGACCGCGGGTCCAACCAGACGGTAGCGGAAGTGATTGCGGATCTGTTCGTTGAAGAAGCCCTTGGCGAAGGCGGCTCGGACTCGGCGAAGGTCTCCGGCGGGCACGTCCTCAAACTGGTAGCATTTAACGCTGGCCACGAACCACACCGAGAGGACTTTGCGCTCCGGATCGTATTCCGTTTTGTGTATCGAGGTGGACGGCATTACGTGACTACTCCGATCAGGGAGAGAGTCCATCTGAAGTTGCCTGCGCCCCACGGAGGGGAAGGACGCGGGCTGATCGGGAGGGACACCGATCTCGCAGCATTGGTTCACAGGAGAAGATGCTGCAGGAGCCGAACCCCCTCCCCGAGCTGGTGTTCCGTACGGACGTCAAAAAAAGCCCGCCGCACCTTTCGGCACGGCGGGCGATCAGTCGTTCACCAGGCACAGGGTGGG
>NZ_RZSW01000449.1:0-5224 GCF_003997375.1 Mesorhizobium sp. M5C.F.Ca.IN.020.29.1.1
GTTCAGGCAGATCGTTTGCCAACGCATCGACATAGGCCTGGTCGAATTCCAGCGGCAGAAGATCGGGATCCGGGAAATAGCGGTAGTCGTGCGCTTCTTCCTTGGAACGCATCGAGCGCGTCTCGCCCTTGTTGGGGTCGAACAGCCGCGTTTCCTGGTCGATCTTGCCGCCATCCTCTAGGATGGCGATCTGGCGGCGCGCCTCGTAGTCGATGGCCTGGCCGATGAAGCGGATGGAGTTGACGTTCTTGATCTCGCAACGCGTGCCGAATTCGCCGCCAGGCCTGCGCACCGAGACGTTGACGTCGGCGCGCAGCGAGCCTTCGTCCATATTGCCGTCGCAAGTGCCGAGATAGCGCACGATGGTGCGCAGCTTGGTGACATAGGCCTTGGCCTCGTCGGCGGAGCGCATGTCGGGCTTGGAGACGATCTCCATCAACGCCACGCCGGAGCGGTTGAGGTCGACATAGGACATCGTCGCATGCTGATCGTGCATCGACTTGCCGGCGTCCTGCTCCAGATGCAGGCGCTCGATGCCGACCTCGATGTCCTCGAATTCGCCCTGTCGGTCCGGGCCGACCGAGACGATCACCTTGCCCTCGCCGACGATCGGCTGCTTGAACTGCGAGATCTGATAGCCCTGCGGCAAATCGGGATAAAAATAGTTCTTCCGGTCGAAGACCGATTTGTGGTTGATCTCGGCCTTCAGCCCGAGGCCGGTGCGGATCGCCTGCTTGACGCATTCCTCGTTGATGACCGGAAGCATGCCCGGCATCGCCGCATCGACCAGGCTGACATTGGCGTTTGGCGGCGCACCGAAAGCCGTCGAGGCGCCGGAGAACAGCTTTGCTTGCGAGGTCACCTGCGCGTGCACCTCGAGGCCGATGATGATTTCCCAGTCGCCGGTGGCACCTGATATCAGGCGCTTGGCGTCGGGTGTGCGAGTATCGATGAGGGTCATAGTGGCCTGCGAGTTATCGGTGACGGAATTCACTTCTCAACGTGAATTCCGTCACGTCCGACGTGAAAGTCACTCGCTAGTGCAAACCGCAAAAAGAGACAAGCGCAAAGCCAAAGCTGGCGCTTCACATCGAATCCAGCCGGCCGGCTGAAGAAATAAGGCGTCACGCCGTCGCGATGTAGGCCCTGATCTCCGCGGCCTCGCGCTCGACATCCTCGATGCGCCGCTTGACCACATCACCTATGGACACGATGCCGTCGAGCAGGCCGTCCTTTTCCACAGGCAGATGGCGGAAACGGCCACTGGTCATGATCTCCATGACTTCATTGACGGTGTGGTTCTCATTACAGATCTTCACCTTGGGCGTCATGGCCGAACGCACCGCGATATCCAGTGCGGCGGCTCCTTCCCTGGCGAGGACCCGCACGACGTCGCGCTCGGAAAGAATACCGACGATCTTATGATCGCCATTGGTGATGACCAGCGCACCGATCCTGTGTTCGGCCAGGATGCGAATGGCCTCGCTCAGCTTTTCGTTCGGCCCGAGCGTCAACACGTCATGGCCTTTCTGCTCGAGAATTGCCTTAACAGTCATGGCGTCCTCCTCAGTTTTACTTGCCGGTTCCTGCCCTGACCGGCTTTCCTTTTGCGCATGACCCCGAAAATCGGCCCCGATTTTCGGAAGGATCATGCGCAAATCAAAGTTCTACAGCGTCCTTTGCGCGTCCAAGAGGACGCGCGGCGCTGTAGTGAACATCGTGCGCCGCGATCGATTGCATTTCAAGTGCGGCGATGCTTAAGCCGTGAACTCATCCGGCTGCTGCCGTCGATCGAAAGCGCGCAGGCCGAAGAAGCCGGCGACGAAACCGCCAATATGCGCCTCCCAGGCGATCTGGCTGTCGATGCCGGGCGCGAAGGCAACGAGGCCGGTGGCGAGATTGATCACCATCCAGATGGCAAGAAAAGTCACAACGCCGCGCGAGCGGAACACTGCCGCCATCGGCAGCGGCGCGCCGGCGAAGGCGGCTTTGCCGGACGAGCGGTCCGTGCGGAAGCCAAAGCGGGCGGCGGCCCCCATCATGCCGGAAATCGCCCCCGATGCGCCGACCAGCGGCGCCTGGCCGAGCGGATGCACGGCCCAGAACAGCAGCACCGCCGCCAGCCCCGTCGCCGCGAAGAAAAGGCTGAAACGAAGCGCGCCGAAGCGGTTCGCCAGCGGTGAGCCGAAAGCCGCCAGCCACACCATGTTGACGGCAAGATGAGCAAAGCCGCCATGCAGGAAGGCATAAGTGAAGGGGCTCGAAAACGCGTAGAAATCGAGGTCGAAGCGACCGGAATAGCGGATCGGAATGAAGGCGGTCCGGATCAGCAGGGAGAAATCCTGGTCCTCGGTGAGCCAGTAGAGCCGGATCAGATGAACGACGACGCAGATGCCGATCACCGCCAGCACAACCGGCGGCATGTTGAATACCGGCTCGCGAAGACGCTCCGGCTCTCGGCCGACAGGTCCGCCCTCGCCCTGTTCCATTTCCGATGGGCTTGCTGGTTCGCTCATATGGCTCGCACTCAGTCGCTGGATTCGACTTCGCGAGCATGTAGATCACGGCCACCCGATTCACAAAGGGGCGAATCGCCCCACGCAAATCACAACCGGGGCGAATCAAAATTGGCGCGAATCAAAAAGAAGCCGTCCAAGGTTTCCCTTGAACGGCTGGTCGAGCCCCCATGCTCCCCCAAACTCTTGACTGAACTGCTGCCGATCGCTGCGAAACGACCGCTTCTGGAGTGGTTTTAGCGTGCCACGGGCGTGGCCGGGGCGCAACGTAAACCACTTGTTAACCTTAACGACCCCGACCCGTGAACAAGTGTTAACGATGCTGGCACGCATCCTGCTCCGCAACGCATGTAGGTCCTCGGAGGGCGCCCTTCTGTTCACCGATGGGACATCAGACGACAGATTGCGCGGAGCAGCATAACATGAACCAGAACGGATCGATCACGCTGTTCCATTATTGGAACCGGCTGCGTGACGGGCGCCCTGCCCCGAAGCGTTCGGAAGTCGAGCCAGCCGACATCAAGTCGCTGCTGGCCGACACATTCATCCTGGAAAAGGATACGCGCGGCGAAGCGGTATTCCGGCTCGCCGGCACCCGGCTTTGCGCGGTCTATGGCCGTGAACTCAAGGGGTTTTCCTTCCCCTCTCTATGGCGCGAGAAGGACCAGCGGCTTATCTCGAAACTGATCCACGGCGTCTTCGATCAGAAATCCGTATTGCTCATCACCTATGAAGGTTTCAGCCGCACCGACCGTTCCAGCAAGTTCGAGCTGCTCGCCCTGCCGCTCGACGGCGGCGTCGAAAATCCGCGCTGCCTCGGCGTGATAAGCGCCGCTGAAAAACCCTTCTGGCTGGGCGCGGACCCGATCGCCGACGCCCTGATCGATTCGATCCGCGTCGTCGATCCGGAGAAGGAACCGATATTCGCCAAGAACCGGCCGGCCATCGACGTTCCCTCGCTTGTCCCGTCGGAACTCGATCCGCCCCAGACGATTTCGGCGCTCGGCCAGGCGCGCCGCATCCGCCATCTGGTCGTGTTCGACGGCGGGCGCGGGTAATAATCCAAAACTCTAAAGTAGCGATGTCAGGCTTTCCCCTTTGTTAACCCGCTTCGCTGTAGCTTTCTGACGAAGTTCCTCGCATCAACGCGCGGAATGCCAGACGGGGTGTAGGCAGTCATGAGGTCAGCGGCGGTCGACACCGCGCCGTCCCGAGCTGAAAGGCGTAACTTTCAGCGCGTTCGCGTGAAAATCTACGGACGCTTCATGCTGGAGGATCGCACCGAACATCCATGCCAGGTGGTCGATATGTCGCCGGGCAATGTAGCGCTTCGCACCGAGCGCATCGGCATGCCGGGCGAGAAGGTCATCGCCTATATCGATCACATCGGCCGCATCGAAGGCGTCGTCACCCGCATCCTGCAGGATGGTTTCGCGATGACGGTCATCGCCTCGGAACGCAAGAAGGACAAGCTTGCCGCGCAGTTGACCTGGCTCGCCAACAAGCACGAGCTTGATCTGCCGGAAGATCGTCGTCACGAACGCGTGGCGCCGCGCAATCCGACCAGCGTGCTTCAGCTCAGTGATGGGCGCCAGTACCAGTGCCGCATCATCGACCTGTCGCTTTCGGGCGCCGCGGTCGAGATCGACGTCAAGCCGGCAATCGGCATCCAGGTCATGCTCGGCACGATGCGCGGCCAGGTGGTGCGACATTTCGAGGACGGCGTCGCCATCGAGTTCGCGGTCATCCAGCGGCCCGAAACACTCGATTCCGAATTCAACGCATCCGGCACCTGACAACCAACACACGTTACCGCAATCGAACCGGCCCATTTCGGCCGGTTTTTTGTTGCCCCGATGCCGCGCCAAGGCGCCGCGCCGGCCGATACGGCCCCGCGAGAACGCCTCAACAACTTTGTACTGAAATGATTCAAATTTTATGTGTATTCTCTAGGCGTTTTACTTAATGTCTACTTCGAGCCTTTGCGTCGAATAAATCCAATCGTGTCATTGTCTCCTCAAACGGGGAGACTGAACGATGAAGACGACGAGGGGCAAGCTGTTGCTCTTGGCAATGGCGATGCAGCTTACCGCCTGGGGAACGGCGTATGCAGCGGGACCTGCCTTCATGCACACCGGCAGCCGTACCACACAGCCGGTCGGCCATTACGAGTTCTGTCAGAAGATTCCGCAGGAATGCAATCAGCGGACGCCGAAGCAGGCGCCGATCGAGCTGACCCGCAAGCTGTGGGCGAAGATCGTCAGCATCAACAATTCGGTCAACAGCAAGATCGCGCCACGCACCGATATGGAACTGTGGGGCAAAGAAGAAGTCTGGTCCTATCCCAACAGCGGCTTCGGCGATTGCGAGGACTATGCGCTGGAAAAGCGCCGCGCGTTGATGAACATCGGCGTTCCGGCCGGCGACCTGCTGATGACGGTTGCGCGCCAGCCGAACGGAGACGGCCACGCGGTGCTGACCGTGCGCACCAGCCTCGGAGAGTTCATCCTCGACAATCTGGAAACCAGGGTGCTGTCCTGGACCGCTACCGACTACACCTACCTGAAGCGCCAATCGAGCCAGAATTCGGGCGCTTGGATAATGATCAACGACGGCCGCTCCGACGCGGTCGCCAGCGTCCGCTAAGGACACCAATGCATGTCGCCCAAAAGTGCGCAGCGGTTTTGGGATAGTGACATGCATAAAAC
>NZ_RZSW01000044.1:0-21668 GCF_003997375.1 Mesorhizobium sp. M5C.F.Ca.IN.020.29.1.1
TTCCGGCATCGAACCGCCCCTCGACAATGTCGGTCAGCATATCGTCGATGATGACGGTCAGCGCGATATCGGGATAGGCGCGCTGAAAATCGCCGAGGATGGGAGTAATGAAACGTATGGCAGCGATGCGTGGAACGTTGATGCGCAGCGAGCCTGCCGGCCGATCGCGTGATGCATGAGCGTCGGCGACAGCGCCTTCCAGTTCGCTGAATGCCGGAGCGAGGCGGGCAAACAGCGTTTCGCCTGCTGCGGTCGGCGACACGCTGCGGGTCGTGCGGTTGAGCAGCCGGACACCGACACGCTCTTCGAGCCCGCGGATCGTCTGGCTAAGCGCTGGCGGCGAGATCCTGAGCCTGGCCGCGGCGCGGACAAAGCTGCCCTCCTCGATGATCGCTGCAAACGCCTTGAGCTCGGAAAACTCGGTTCCTCGCATTATGTACCTCTAGCTTAACGAGTTACTTAGATAATAGCCCATTATTTGATCAATAGCATGCTCCTAGCTTTCGACAGATGGAATCGTCGCTTTATTGAAGCGGCCGCAACACCAGTCGAAAGGAATGCTTCATGTCTCATTCGCTTGAAGGCAAAACCGCGCTCGTGACGGGCAGTTCGCGCGGCATTGGACGCGCCATCGCCGAGGGGCTAGCTGCAAACGGGGCGACCGTCGTCGTCAACTATGTCGGTAACGAGAAAGCCGCCGAGGAGGCCGTTGCCGCCGTCCGCGAGAGTGGCGGAAAAGCTCTTGCCATTCAGGCCGACATCTCCAGCGTTTCCGACATCCGCCGGCTGTTCGATGAGACCGAAAAGCAGATGGGGGCAATTGACATCGTTGTCGCCAACGTCGGCGTCGCCGTCATAAAGCCGCTGGTCGAGGCCACCGAAGCCGACTTCGACCACGTCTTCGGCGCCAACGCCAGAGGCACCTTCTTCACGCTTCAGGAAGCGGCGCGCCGCGTGCGCGACGGTGGCCGCATCATCGCCGTCTCTACCGGTGGAACCAAGATGTTCTTCACGCAGACGGCCCTTTATCTCGGCAGCAAAGGAGCCGTCGAGCAGTTCGTCCGCGTCCTCTCGCGCGAACTCGGGCCGCGCCGCGTCACCGTGAATGCGCTTTCGCCAGGCTTTACCGACACCGACCTGCTGCCCGAGCGAGATCGCGCGATCGCCGCCGGCATGTCGCCTTTCGGCAGGATCGGAGCGCCGCGCGATGTTGCCGACGTCGCGGTTTTCCTCGCCTCCGACCAAGCCCGCTGGCTGACCGGCGAGAACATTCAGGCCGGCGGCGGAGTGGCCTGACCTACATGGCCTAATCCGCCATCGTCTCCAGGCTGGCAAACCCTTGCGGCGCGTCCCCTTCGTCGAACGGCGTCGTCACTTCGACGAAGGTGTCGGGATAGAAGCCATTGAAGCGTGTCCTCAGCGACAGCGAATAGGCGCCGATATGACCGATCTCGATCCAGTCGCCGGTATCGACCGTTTCCGGCAGCCAGAACGGCCGCGACAGGATATCGACGGAATCGCAGGTCGCGCCGCAGACCTTGAACGGCACAATGGTCTTCTCCTCGCCATTGCGCGAACGGATCGCCGGGTCTGGGATGAAGCGCGCCGGCAGCGTGATCTTGCCGGTCCATGAATCCGACAGCGACGCCCAAATGCCGTCATTGATGTAGAGCCGCTTGCCCTTGCGCAGCAGCACGCGCACGATCAGTGACAGGCAGCGCGCCACGATCACCCGGCCCGGCTCCGCCACCAGCGGCATCTGGTCGAACTGATATTCGTTCAGGTCGCCCGACAGCCGCGACATGATCTGGCCGAGCGACGGCATCTCGATCAGCTTGCGGTTGGGATCATGGCCATATTCGGCGGGAAAACCGCCGCCGACATCGAGCCCGGCAATGTCGAAGCTGACGCGGTTGCGCACCCAGTCGGCCGAGGCCAGCGCCCGCTCATAGGTGTCGGGATCCTCGATCTGGCTGCCGACATGGAAGCACAGCCCGACCTTGTAGCCCGTCCGGTTCAGCCGTTCGGCCAGCTCGACCGCATTGGCCGGTCCGGCGCCGAATTTCTTCGACAGTTCGTAGGCGGCCGATCCTTTCGTCTGGATGCGCACGAATACAGTGATCGCACCCGGATCGATATCGAGCGCCCGCACCACGCGGGTCAGCTTGGTGATCTCGTCCTCATGATCGAGCGAGATGACCCGGATACCATATTTCTCCAGCGCCAGCTTGATATCCGACTGTGCCTTGACCGGATGCATGTAGAGCATCTCGGCGTCGGGCGAGACCGCGCGCACGGCGGCGAATTCGCCGGGCGAGGCCACGTCGAAAGTGCCGACGCCGGCCTCAACCAGCGCCTTCAGCACGATCTGCTCGCCGTTGGTCTTGACCGCATAGGCGGTCTTGCCGGGAAACATGCCCATGAACTGCGCGGCGTCCGCCTTCAGCACCTGCGGGCGAAAGCAATAAATCGGATCGTCCGGGCGAAGCGCCAGCGCCGCTTCGCGCGCATTTTCGAATCGCTGCATGGACGAATCCCTTGACCTAGACTGCGCACAATTAATCCAACCTATGCGGGAATGAAAACAATTCTGTGTCTCGCGGCCCGAACGCCGCGGCGCTACGCCAGATGATGGGAATGCTAGCCCACCGATCTGGATTCGGGTGGCCCTTGCCGTCGAACAGGATATGACCTGAACAGACGCCTGATTGGCTTGATTCAGAGCCATCTGGGAGGACGATCCATGGCAATGCGCGGACCTATGGCCCTGAAAGACTGGGCACAACTTCTGCTGTTAGGTGCGATCTGGGGTGGCTCGTTCTTCTTTGCCCGCATTGCGGTTGCCGAGATTCCCCCGCTGGTGCTGGTGCTGTTTCGCGTCGCCATCGCGGCGCTGGCGCTGCATCTCTATCTCGGCCAGCGCGGTCCGTCGTTCCGCCTCGCCTTGCCGCATGCCGGTCTGTTCTTCCTGCTGGCGCTCGTCAACAACGTCATTCCCTTCTCGCTGATCTTCGCCGGCCAGACCGAACTTGGCGCCGGTGTCGCCTCGGTGCTCAATTCGACGACGCCGTTCTGGACGTTAATCCTCGCCAACGCGCTGACATCAGACGAAAAACTCTCCTGGAACAAGCTTGCCGGGATCGCGCTCGGCATCGTCGGCACGGCGGTGATGATCGGTCCCGGCCTGCTTGCCGGGCTGGCCGGACCGGTCTGGGCGAAATTCGCGCTTGTCGGTGCGTCGCTGTCCTATGCGGTCGCCCTGATGATTGCCCGCCGCTTCAAGGGCGTGCCTTCATCGGTCATCGCCACGGGACAATTGACCGCCTCGACCATTATCATGATCCCGATCGTGCTGCTTAGCCACGGCACTGCCAACCTGTTTTCGGCCTCGCCGCCGGTGTGGGCAGCGGTGTTGGCGCTGGCCCTGCTGTCCACCGCCTTCGCCTACATCCTTTATTTCAACCTCGTCGCCTCGGCCGGCGCCACCAACGCCTCGCTGGTCACGCTGATCGTGCCGGCCAGTGCCATCCTGCTCGGCTTTCTGTTCCTGGGCGAGCGGCTCGAATTGTTCGAGCTCGGCGGCATGGCACTGATCGCGATGGGCCTCGTCACCATCGACGGCCGCCTGTTCGGCCGCCAGCATTAGAGCTTCGTATTGGACACGCAAACGACGCTCTAACTCGTTGAACTTCGCATCGACCCGAAAATCGATTCCGACTTTCGGCTACGGTAGCGCTGTCATATCTATCCTCGCCCCAGCTTCGTCACATTTTATGCACAGGTCCGAAGCGGGATTTTGCCGAAGAGTTTCAAGACCTAACGGCAAATGGCCGGTCGTGAATTCCACAATGTCGTCGCATTGCAGCATATTTTCCGCTTGCCTGTGGCACAAATGACCCTAGACTCTGGCCATAGCTCTTTAAGAGGAGGCTATGACGTGGGACTCACGAGGCCAATCAACGCATTGATGATCTGTGCTGCGTTTGCATTCATCGGAGCCCTAATTATGGGTTTTCTTCCGTAGACCCGCCAAAGCAACGGAAGATCAGCACCGAATAGTCCAAGTCATTGAAAAGGCCGGGTTTTTACCCGGCCTTTTTTGCATTTCCAAAGACTCGATCGAGACTTACGCCGCAGCAGACCCCGCAGCTTCAGCCTCATGCGAGCGGATGCCGATCATGTGGCAGACGGCGAAGACCAGATCGGCCCGGTTCATCGTGTAGAAATGGAAATCACTGACGCCGCGCTCGACAAGGTCCAGCACCTGCTCGGCCGCCACCGCGGATGCCACCAGCGCATGCGTCTGCGGGTCCTTCTGTAGCCCGTCGAAGCGCTCGGCCAGCCATGCCGGCACCAGCGCGCCGCAGCGCGACGAGAAATTGGCGACCTGGGTGAAATTGTGGACCGGCAATATGCCCGGCACGATCGGGATGTAGATGCCGGCCCGCCGTGCCCGCTCGACATAGCGCTCGTAGAGGTCATTGTCGAAGAAGAACTGGGTGATCGCCCGCGTCGCGCCATTGTCGACCTTGCGCTTCAGCATGTCGATGTCGGTGGCGAAATCCGGGCTCTCCGGATGCTTTTCCGGATAGGCGGAGACCGAGATGTCGAAATCGCCGACACTCTTCAGCGCCCCCACCAGTTCGGCGCCATTGGCATAGCCGTCCGGATGCGGACGGTAGGCGGCGCCGACGCCCTCGGCCGGGTCGCCGCGCAAGGCGACGAAGCGGGTGACCCCCATCTCGGCAAATTCCTGAATGACCTCATCGACCTCGTGACGCGCCGCATCGACGCACGTCATGTGCGCCGCCGGCGTCAGCGCCGTTTCGTTGAGGATGCGCTTGACCGTGCGTGCCGTGCGCTCGCGGGTCGAGCCGCCGGCGCCATAGGTGACGGAGACGAATTTCGGCTTGAGCGGCTGCAGCCGGGTAACTGTGTCCCACAGCCGTGCTTCCATTTCATCGCTCTTCGGTGGGAAGAACTCGAACGAAACCCGGATCTTGTCACCAATGTCAGGGCGGCGGGAAAAGCGGAACTGGTTCATCAGGCGGTTTCCCCTATCGGATAGGCATTGGCCGGTTGTGCGTGGTTGGAAGGATCGGCGATCAGCATGCGCTGATCACGGCCGAGCCACAGTTTTACGGTGAGCCTGGCCTCGTTGCCGCCGCGCGGCTCGAATTCCTGGCTGTCCTCGAGGTCGAGCCCGGCATCGGAAAACCACTCGGTGATCTGCCGGTCGGAAAAGCCGAGCCGCACATGCGCGTGCGCGTCGCGCAGGAATTCCAGCGCGTGCGGAGCGAAATCGACGATCACCAGCCGGCCTGCCGGGCGCAGCAGCCTTGCTGCCTCGCGGATGGCGCGGGCGGGATCGTCGAGATAGTGCAGCACCTGGTGGATTGTAACGAGATCGAAGGCATCGCGCTCGACCGGCGGCGCAAAAATGTCGCCCTGGCGCACCTGCGCATTCGAAATGCCGGCCTTGTCGAGATTGGCGCGCGCCACCGTCAGCATTTCGCGCGACATGTCGATGCCGATGCCGCGCCGGTAGAGCGGCGAAAAGATCTCGAGCAGCCGCCCGGTTCCGGTGCCGAGATCGAGCATCGACTGGAACGGCCGCTTGCCGACGAGCTTGAGCAGCGCCGCCTCCACGGCGCGGTCCGGCACATGCAGCGAGCGGATATGGTCCCAGCTTGCGGCGTTTACGGAGAAATATTCGGCGGCGCGATCCTGCCGCTTGCGCTTGACCGCCGCCAACCGCTCGAGGTCACGCTCGACCTGCGGATCGGCAGCCCGGATGCCGGAGACCAGCCTGAGCACGAAATCCCGCGCCGCATCCGAATCCGACAGCCGGAAGAAGGCCCATGAGCCCTCCTGGTAACGGCCGATCAGTCCCGCCTCCAGCAAAAGCTTCAGGTGGCGCGAGACGCGCGGCTGCGACTGGCCGAGGATTTCGGTGAGATCGGAAACGGTCAGGTCACCGCGCGACAGCAACGCCAGGATGCGCAACCGGCTAGATTCGGCCGCCGCCTTCAATGTATCTACCATGGTGTCGAGTGCGACATGCATGCGAGCATTCTCTTTGAAAAGATATAAACATATGTTTATGTCGATTTTGATAGGCTTGCAAGCGCTATGTCGCTTACGGACAAGAATATGACGCATGCGCGGTGGATCGCGCAAAGCCAGAAGCATGATCGGGGCGGAAACCATGTTCGAGACGCGCAGCGGCGAAAAGCTTCTGGAAAACGATCCGGCAGATATGCCGCCGGACGGCCATGTGGTCTTCATCGGTCGCATCGCCTCGCCCTGGACCGCGCGGGAAACTTGCCCCAAGAACATGAGATCCGCGCGGGAAACAGGACAGCCGGCGGTTCTCACGATCGACCAGCCCTATCGTAACGGCCTGCTCGGCCTGGAGGGCGCGAGCCACATCATCATCCTGTCCTGGCTGCACCATGCGCCGCGGACCCTGATTGTCCAGAACCCCCGCCATGCGGCTGAACCGAAAGGCGTTTTTTCGCTGCGCTCCCCTGCCCGGCCGAACCCTGTCGGGTTGCACATCGCCAAGCTCGTCGCCCTCGACATCGACACGGGTCGTATCGATATCGATGCGATCGACGTGCTCGACGGCACGCCGGTCATCGACATCAAGCCTTATTTCGCGTCGACCGATGCCTTTGCGAACGCAACGATTGCCGGGCGGGACGAGCCCGGACAGGACGGGAGATGAGCGCGCCGACCGGCCGTCGCCGCGCCATCGCCAAGGCGCTGACGGCGTTATTACCGCTGGCGCCCTATGCTGACATGGAAAAGATCCGCGCCGACGCCGGCGCGGTGCATATGAAGAGCCTGCCGCCGACGATCGCCGTGTGGCTGGCGACGACAGCTCATATCCGTCATGTGCACACCGACTACGAAAAACTGCTGGCCGAAGGCTATGACCGCGACTCCGCGCGCTTCTTCGTCATGGAACAGACCAACATCGTCCTGACCCGCTGGCGCGCCACCCGTCTGCTCGAGGATGACGATGAGGACTAACAACTTCTCTCGATGGCCCAGCGGCAAGCCCAGCCTGTGTCTTGTACTCTGCGGCTCTATCCCGCCATCTGATCGGCGAAAAACGATCTGACGGAGGACGTGATGAGCAAGCCGGCCGATGGGCACACTAAACCACTGCCCTCGCTCTCCGCCCATCACATAGACCCGCACTCCTATCCGGAAGGCGTTGCCTTCCTGGACGGGCAATATCTGCCGATGTCGCAAGCCAAGATCTCGGTGCTGGATTGGGGCTTCCTGCATTCCGACGCTACCTACGACACGGTGCATGTCTGGGACGGCCGCTTCTTCCGCCTCGACCTGCATCTCGATCGCTTCTTCGGCGGGCTGGAAAAGCTGCGCATGACGATCCCGTTCGACCGCGAAGGCGTCGCCGAAATCCTCCACAATTGCGTGTCGCTGTCGGGTCATCGCGCCGCTTATGTCGAGATGCTGTGCACGCGCGGCGCCTCGCCGACCTTCAGCCGCGACCCGCGCGACGCGGTCAACCGCTTCATGGCTTTCGCCGTTCCCTTCGGCTCGGTCGCCAATGCCGAACAATTGGAGCGCGGCCTGCATGTGGCGATCAGCGACAAGGTGCGCATCCCACCGGCTTCGATCGACCCGGCGATCAAGAACTATCACTGGCTCGACCTGGTGCGAGGCCTCTACGACGCCTATGAGCGCGGCGCCGAGACCGCGCTGGTCCTCGATTTCAACGGCAATGTCGCGGAAGGCCCCGGCTTCAACGTCTTTTGCGTGGATGACGGTAAACTGTCGACCCCGGCTGTCGGCGTGCTGCCCGGCATCACCCGCCGCACCGTCTTCGATCTCTGCGCGGAGGCCGGGCTTGCCGTCACAGCAGCCGATGTCAGCGTCGCTGCGCTGCGTCAGGCCGACGAGGTCTTCATCACCTCGACTGCCGGCGGCATCATGCCGGTGACGATGATCGACAGTATTCCGGTCGCGGACGGTAAGGTCGGCGCGATTACCAGGCGCCTCACGGCGATCTATTGGCAAAAGCACGAAGACCCGGCCTGGTCCAACTTGGTGCGCTATCCCTGACCCGAGCGTGGCTACGCGCGGTAAATCCACTGCTCGGGCACACGCACCGAAATCTCCTCGCCGGTCGTGATGCGGCCTGGTCTTTCGACCCAGGCGACGAGGCCGCGCAACCGCTTTGCCGCCTTCGGGAACAGCAAAGCGCCGCCCTCGTGGTCGGCCATTCCGGCATTTTCGGCGACCGATCGCCCGGCGATGCGGCAAGGCCCGTTCTGCGCGTCGACCTTGATGGTGACGCCGCCCTTGAAGAACAGCAGCGTGCCGGACGGCAGCATGGAGAGATGGGGCAGGCCTTCGATCAAGAGATTGGCGCCGATCCACTCCGGCTTGATATCGCCGATGCCCATCCGCTGGGCGACGATCGCCAGCTCGTCCGCCGCCACGATCGACAGCTGCCGCTCGTTGCGCATCTCGGTGCCGCGTGGATACCAGGGCTCGCGCCCGCCCGAGCGCCGCGTCGCGCCAGCGTGGAAATCGCCGTCGATGCCGTTGAAGCCGAGCCGCAATTCATCCACCGCGCGCGTCTCGAAATGATCTGATGGCGCGACGTAAAGCGCGGCAACCTGCGCGGCAAGCTTCCGCGCCGGGATGATTTCGACCGGGTTCTCGGTCTCGGGGAAGAGATCCAGCATAAGGCTTCGCTCCGTGCGTGATGCCAGGCAATTAGCCGCAGTGAGCTCACCAGGTCCAGTCTAAAGCACTGATGCTCCAATCAAGCAGACTGATGCGATTACAAACCGGCGCCCGCTAATGCTGGTGCCGTTCGCGCCAAGACAAATCAGAGCATGCGCAATAGCGCCCCGCCAATCGAATAGCCGGCGCCGAAGGCGCAGAGCAGGCCATAGTCGCCGGCCTTCATGTCGGCGTGGTTCTCCGACAGGGCGACGATCGCGCCTGCGCCTGCGGTATTGCCGAGGCGCTCCAGCACCATCGGCGCACGGTCATGGCCGACCTCATGGCCGAACGACAGCTTCAGGATCATGGCGTTCATCCGGGCATTGGCCTGATGCAGCCAGAAGCGCCGGATCGCCTGCGGCGTCAGCCCGTGCTCGGCCAGGAACTCGACGATGAACTTGTGTCCGGCGACGGTGACTTCCTTGAACACCTTGTTGCCGACCTGCTTGATCAGATTGCCTTCCAGATTGATCATATATGGATCGTCCTGGGCGGTGCGCGTGTAATAGCCGAGATTGGTGCGAATGTTGTTGGACATCTGCGTCCAGGTCCGCGTGTCGAGCACCTCAAAGCGTCCCGGCCGCTTGTCGCCCTGGGCAAGCCCCTCGACGATCATCGAGACAGAAGCATCGCCGAAGATGAAATGCGTCTGCCGGTCGCGGAAATTGAGATGGCCGGTGATGATCTCGGGCGTCGTGACCAGCACGCGCCTGTGTGCGCCGGCCCGTACCAGATTGACCGCAATGTGCAATGCCGCCGCCGCCGATGAGCAGCCAAGGCCCATATCGAAACCAGCGCCCTTCGTGCCCATCGCCTGCTGCATCTCGATGGCGATCGCCGGATAGGGCCGCTGGTGATGCGAGGCCGAGCAGATCACCAGGTCGATATCCCCAGGCTCCAGGCCGGCATGGTCGAGCGCTTTCCTGGCGGACGCGATGCCGAACTCGGCCTCCAGCGACAGCGCATCGTCCGGCCGCGCCGGAATGCGCGGCGCCATGCGGGTCGGGTCGAGAATGCCTTCGCGCTCGATCACATGGCGGGTCTGCACGCCCGAAGCATGGACGATGAAGGCACTGTCCGACTTCTGCAGCAGTGTCTCGCCCGAAGCTTCGCGGCGGACATTCTCCATGTCGACCCAGGCATTGAAGCTGTCGACCAGTTCTTCATTGGTGATTGAAGGCTCGGGGATTTCAACGCCGATGCCGCTGATGATGACGCGATGCATTTTTCAGTTCGTCCCCATGCGCAGCGTTGCGGCTTGATGTGGGCGCCGCGAAGACTGGGCGCAACTGTTTTTCCTACCTGGTGGGCGTTTACGCCGGCTTAAATCAAGTGCCTGAGACAAAAGACCACGACCTTGCGTGGCTGAATGCGCATGGTGGTGAAACCGGGTCAAGCGCCGCCAGGCACTGCCTCTCGGTGTGGCTCCGTTTCTAAGCGGATCGCCGCGCAACGATGAACAAGCGCGGGAAACGCAGCAGCACCTTGCCGTTCGCCGTGTTCGGATAGGCCTCTGCTATCCTGGCTATGTAGCGCGTGAGAAAAAGCCGGCGCTCGGCCTCGTCGAGCGGGTCGAGGAACGGCTTCAGCCCGGTCGACTTCAGCCACTCGACGATTGCTTCGGCACCGGCCAGCGGATGATTGTAGGCGGTGTGCCAGATGTCGAGCCGGTCGGAGAACGGCGACAAAAGATCGTAGTAGAACGAAACCGGCGGCAGCGGCCCGCGCGCAGCACCCGCGAGCGTTTCGGCAAACGGCATTTCGGCCGCCGTCTCCCGCATCAGCCGGTGCGAGGGCTCGCTAATATTGTCGGGCATCTGCACGGCAAGCGCGCCGCCCGGCGCCAAAAAACCCATCAGCCGCTGGAAGATCGCCGGATGCTCCGGCAGCCACTGGAACACTGCGTTGGCGAAGATCACGTCGACAGGCTCCGCCGGCTGCCACGCCGCCGCATCGGCCAACTCGAAGGTTACATCAGGCAAGCGTGCCCTCGCCTTGTCGATCATGTCAGGCGAGGTGTCGAAACCGCTGACCTGCGCGCTCGGCCAGCGCTCGACCAGCAATTCGGTGGAATTGCCCGGCCCGCAGCCGATGTCGACCACCCGGCGCGGTGCCTCCACCGGCACCTGCGCGACGAGATCGCGCGACGGCCGCGTGCGCTCGTCCTCGAATTTGAGATATTGGGCGGCGGACCAGTCGGCCATTTCAGCTCCTCAGATCATTTGAGAATTCGCCGCCCTAAAATAAGAACCCTATCGCGTCAGCCGCTTGTACGTCATGCGGTGCGGGTTGACAGCGTCAGGGCCGAGCCGTCGGATCTTGTCCTGCTCGTAATCCTCGAAATTGCCCTCGAACCATTCGACATGGCTGTCGCCCTCGAAGGCAAGGATATGCGTCGCCAACCGGTCGAGGAACATGCGGTCGTGCGAGATGATGACGGCGCAGCCGGCGAAGTTTTCCAGCGCGTCTTCGAGTGCCGCCAGCGTTTCCGTATCGAGATCGTTGGTCGGTTCGTCGAGCAGCAGCACATTGCCACCGGTCTTCAGCATCTTGGCCAGGTGCACACGGTTGCGCTGGCCGCCGGACAAATTGCCGACCTTCTGCTGCTGATCGCCGCCACGGAAATTGAACGACGCGCAATAGGCGCGGGTGTTGGCTTCGTATTTGCCAAGCTTGACCACTTCGGCGCCGCCCGAGATTTCTTCCCACACTGTCTTGGTTGGGTCGAGTGCGTCGCGGCTCTGATCGACGTAGCCGAGCTTGACCGTCTCGCCGACGCGGATCGTGCCGGCATCCGGCTTTTCCTGGCCGGTGATCATGCGAAACAGCGTCGTCTTGCCGGCGCCGTTCGGGCCGATGACGCCGACGATGCCGCCGGGCGGCAGCTTGAATTCGAGATCATCGATCAACAGCGTGTCGACAAAGCCCTTCGACAGGCCCTCGACCTCGATCACCACATTGCCGAGCCGCTCGCCATGCGGAATGACAATCTGCGAGTCGGTCGGGCGCCGCTTGTCGGCCGCATCCAGCAGATCCTGGAACGCCTGGATGCGCGCTTTCGACTTGGTCTGCCGGGCTTTTGGGCTGGACTGGATCCACTCGCGCTCGCGACCGATCGCCCGCTGGCGCGCGTCGTCCTCGCGGCCTTCCTGCTTGAGCCGCTTGGCTTTGGCTTCGAGATATTTGGTGTAGTTGCCCTCATAGGGAATACCACGGCCGCGATCGAGCTCCAGGATCCAGCCGGTGACATTGTCGAGGAAGTAGCGATCGTGGGTGATGATCATCACCGCGCCCGGATAGGCGCGCAGATGCTTTTCCAGCCAGGCCGTCGTCTCGGCGTCGAGATGGTTGGTCGGCTCGTCGAGCAGCAAGAGGTCGGGCTGGCGCAGCAGGAGCTGGCATAGCGCGACGCGCCGGCGCTCGCCGCCCGACAGCTTGGTGACGTCGGCTTCCTTGGGCGGGCAGCCCAGCGCTTCCATCGCCATTTCGACCTGCTGTTCGAGATCCCACAGGTTCAGCCGGTCCATCTCGTCCTGGAGCTTGGCCGACTCGTCGGCCGTCTCGTCGGAATAGTTCATCATCAATTCGTTGTAGCGCTCGATGATCGCGGTCTTGGCGGCGACGCCTTCCATGACGTTCTCGAACACAGTCTTGCTCGGATCGAGTGCCGGCTCTTGCGCCAGGTAGCCGACGGTGGCGCCTTCGGCCAGCCACGCCTCGCCGCTCCACTCCTTGTCGATGCCGGCCATGATCTTGAGGATGGTCGACTTGCCCGCGCCGTTCGGCCCGAGGATGCCGATCTTAGCGTCCGGGTAGAAGGAGAGGTGGATGTTCTCGAGCACCTTCTTGGTGCCATAGGCCTTGTTGAGGCCGGCCATGTGATAGATGAACTGGCGTGCCACGCGCGCTTTCCCTGAAAAGTCGACTGTAATGTCGGATTGAATGGAAGTTGGGCGCTATGTAGGCGATGCCGCGCCGAACGGCAAACTGTTTTGGCGCCTCACGCCTGTATTCGGGCCGAAGACGCTCATTGAACTGGCGCCGCTTTCGGTTCGCTGGACAGTCCGGCGAAATCTGCGGTTAACCATTCCGCGTCAGAAAGGTGTTGGATGGGGAATCGCCGGCAAGCCGCGATTTCTGCAGAGAAAGATCGGATCGACGGCGTTTCTGAACAGTTTCCCGCTCCTTGCCGAAGCGGTTCTCTACTTCGGCGTCATGGTCACGCTTTTCCGTTTCAGGCACCGCATCGGCCTCGGCGTGTTTGTCTGCGCCCTCGGCGTCATGCATTTTCTCGAAACCTACCTCGCCAGCGTCTTCTATGTCGCGCTGCCGTTCGGCATGGTTTCGCCCGGGTCCGCGGTGCTGTTTTCCGGCAAGCTGGTGATGCTGCTGCTGCTCTACATCAAGGAGGACGCGGCAACCGTCCGGCAGCCGATCTACGGCCTGCTGCTCGGCAATGCCCTGATGATCGGGCTTGTGCTGGTCCTGCGCCTGCACGAGATCGCAGCGCTTCCCAACGGCAGACGTCCCAACATCGGCTTCATCGACCAGATGGGCTGGCTGATGGTGTGGGGCACGACGCTGCTCTTCCTCGACGCCATCCTGATCATCCTGCTTTACAAAAAAGCTCGGGGCGTTATCTCCGCAAGGCGCTGTTCTCTCGCATCCTGATCTCCGTCGCTTGCGTGCTCACTTTCGACCAGACTGGATTTTCACCGCGCTGCACTTCGTCACCGGTGCGCCGATCGCGGTTTTCTTCGGCGGCTGGTTCGCCAAGATGGGGGCGGCGCTTGCCTACAGCATCATGCTGGTCGCTTATATCAGATGGTTCGAGGCGCGGCAGATCCCGGCGCCGCGTGGACTATCCGACATCTTCGACACGTTGACCTATCGCGAGCGCTATGAGGCGCTGGTCGAGCATGTCGGCCGCGACGGCCTCACCGGTCTGCTGCACAGAGGACGCTTCGACAGCGACGGCGAAGCCGCTGTTGCGGCCAGCCTGCGGACGGCCAAGCCGCTCAGCCTCTTGGTCATCGATGTCGACCACTTCAAATCGATCAACGACCGCTTCGGCCGCGCCGAGGGCGACAAGGTGCTGAAATCCGTCGCCGCCCTGCTTGGCGAGATTGTCGGTCCAGAGGATCAGGTGTTCAGAATTGGCGGCGAGGAATTCGCCATCCTCTGCTCACGTTCGCATTCGGTCGCCAGGCTGCTTGGCGAAAGCATCAGGCACGCGGTCAAGGCATCCGCAAGCACGAGCCGGTTCGACATCACCGTCAGCGCCGGCATCTCCACTGTCAGCGAGACGACCCGCTGCCTTGCCGATGTTTTTGCGCTGGCCGATCAGCGCCTCTACAAAGCCAAATCGACCGGACGCGAACGCGTCGTCGGCGAACCGGGCGGCCACGAGGCTGACAGCCTCACCGCGTGGACCAGATCAGGACGCGGCATCGGCGCATAGCATCCAGACCGGCTCGGCGTGTCACTGGAACTCGATCGGATCGACGGTGCCTTTCGGACAGCCGGCATTGTTCGTCGGCACCGATGCCAGCAACAGCTCACTGAGCGAAGGGTTTGGACCGATCGGGCCGGCCAGGCCGAGCGTCAGTTCGCCGATCAGCCGCCTGCCGCTCGAATGGTCGTTCAGACAGGAGACGCGAACCCGCGCGCCCGCGCCGGGACCGAAAGCACTATCGAAGGCGCTGCGGATCTGGTCGGAGGTCAGATCCCGGCCAACGTTTTGTGTGAAAAGATCACGCACCGGTGAAGCATTCACCGCGCGCGTCAGGTTCAGCGCATCGGAAAAATACTCCTGCTGGCTCTTGCCGTAACAGGTGCCATGCTTGATCCACTCATGCCTGTCGAGATCAGATGCGGTGCCTGGCATTACCTGATCGAGCTCCGACCGCGTGTTCGGCTCGAGCTCGACCGGCGGCAGGTCCCGCCAGTGCGCCGGATTGTCGTTCGCCCTGTCGGCCGCTGCCACCTCGCAATAGAAATTTCCGTTCGGCTGCGGCCACAGCCCATGCAAGGTGAAATGCCTCGCTTCGAAACCGGCCGCCGTCTGCGCCTTGCATTCGGTCTTGCTGGGCTTGGTTTCGCAAAACGCCGGCTGCCAGCTCAGCGCGAGGACATATTCGGGCCTTCCCGAGATCGGCGCAGCGGACTTCTCCCGGTCGACCGGCGCGGGTGCTGCCGGTTCCGTGGATGCGCTGCCACCCGAAACATGGCCGCAGTCGATCCTCACCCAGCGGCGCTCGGGGTCGGCGCCCGGCACTCGGATCAGATAGTGCGTGGGAGCATCCTTGTTGCCAGCCAGCAGCTCATAGCTCTGTCCCGCATCGGTCGAGATGTTGCCGGGATTCTTGCCGTTCATGATGGCCTGTGTCGCTGGACAGGTGGCGTCGGCCACGAAGGAGCCGCTCATCTTCACCTCGGCCCGAGCAGTACCCGTTAGCAACGCGGCGACAAGCGCAAATTCGAAAACCAGACCTGTCCGCGTATGCATGAAAATACCCCGGTGAAAAATGCTGCGGCAACAGACTGCCGCCCTCTCTTGGTATCAAATTCTCCATGTCAGAATTGCGATACCCGCGTTGCGACGCAAGAACAGCACTGCGGAAAACAAGGCCAACGGATTGACGCAAAACCGGCGTCGGCGCACACAAACGTCCGCAGGCGTGAAAGACGCGTTGGAGACGAAGCGACAATGTCATTCAGCCAGCAGCGCGTGCTCCGATCGCCGACCGGCGCCGAGCTCAACCTTTATGTGAAACGTGCCGAGGGCGGCGCGCGCGCGGTCGTCCAGATTAATCACGGGCTGGCCGAACACGCCGCGCGCTATGTCCGCTTCGCTACCTTTCTGGGTGAGCGCGGCTTCCATGTCTACGCCCATGATCATCGCGGCCATGGCGCAACCAAGGCGCCCGATGCCCCACTCGGCAGGTTTGCTCAAAAACACGGCGGCGCCAAGGTCGTTGCCGATGTCGCCGCTGTGCACGACCTGATCGCCGGCGACCACCCCGGCCTGCCCGTCATCGTCTTCGGCCATTCCATGGGCGGCCTTGTCGCGCTGAATTTCATCCTTCATCATTCGAGCCGCCTGCACGCCGCCGCCATCTGGAACGCTAATTTTTCCGCCGGGCTCGCCAGCCGTGCCGTGCAAATCATCCTGGCCTGGGAAAAATTCCGGCTCGGCTCCGACATGCCGTCGCGTATGCTGCCGCGACTGACCTTCCAGGCCTGGGGCAAAGCCGTCCCCGATCACCGCACGCCGTTCGACTGGCTGTCGCGCGACGCAGCCGAAGTCGACAAGTATATCGCCGATCCGCTATGCGGTTGGGATGCCTCCGTGTCGATGTGGCGCGACCTGTTCGGGTTCGTCTTCGACGGTGCCGACGACACTAATTTTTCCGGTGTCCGCAAGACCCTGCCGATCTGCCTGGTCGGCGGCGAAAAGGACCCCGCCACCGACGGCGGCAGGGCTGTCAGCCATCTCGCTGGCCGCCTGCACAGGATAGGTTTTTCGAATCTCGTTTCAAAGGTTTACGCCGAGACCCGCCACGAAAGTCTGAACGAGGTGAATCGAGATAAAATCATGGACGATTTCGCCTTATGGGCCGACAGCGTGCTGAAACAACCATGCTCGACATCAACAAGATCGGGTTTGGCCCATTGCAAGAACCGTGACAGCATCACGCGGGATTGATACAGGCTGCGTTTCCGATCAATCACGGTGATCCATGACTGAGCCTCCGCTGAAAGGTGTCCGCGTAATCGAACTCGCCCGCATCCTGGCCGGACCGTGGGCGGGGCAGATGCTTGCCGATCTCGGCGCCGACGTCATCAAGGTCGAGAGCCCGGATGGCGGCGACGACACCCGCAAATGGGGTCCGCCCTTCGTCATGAGCCATGACGGCGAAAACCTCTCGGCCGCCTACTATCATTCCTGCAATCGCGGCAAGCGCTCCATCGCCATCGATTTCTCGACGCCCGAGGGCGCCGAGACAGTGCGCCGGCTGGTCGCCACATCGGACGTTCTGATCGAAAACTTCAAGGTCGGCGGCCTGAAGAAATACGGCCTCGACTATGACAGCCTCAGGGAAATAAACCCGCGGCTGATCTATTGCTCGATCACCGGCTTCGGCCAGGACGGGCCCTATGCGCCGCGCGCCGGCTATGACTTCATCATCCAGGGCATGGGCGGCATGATGTCGATCACCGGCGAGGCCGGCCGCGAGCCGCAAAAGGCCGGTGTCGCCGTCTCCGACATTTTCACCGGCTTGTATTCGGTGATTGCCATCCAGGCCGCACTTCGCCATGCCGAGAAGACCGGCGAAGGCCAGCATATCGACATGGCGCTCTACGACACCCAGATCTCGGCGCTCGGCAACCAGAACCTCAATTATCTGGTCTCGGGAAAATCGCCGGTGCAGATGGGCAACGCGCATATGAACATTGCGCCTTACGAAGTGGTGCCGGTGAAGGACGGCCATATCATCCTGGCGATCGGCAATGACGGCCAGTTCGCTAAATTCTGCGCGGCCATCGGCTTGGACGATCTGCCATCGGACCCCGATTTCGCCACCAATCCCGCCCGGGTCGCCAACCGGGCGAAGCTGCGCGAGCATATAATCGAGGCGCTGAAAACCTTCGATCGCGATCCGCTGCTGGCTAAACTGGAGGCGGCAAGTGTGCCTGCCAGCCCGATCAACACGATCGGGCAGATGTTCGCCGACCCGCAGACCATCGCGCGCGGCATGCGGCTCGACCTCGACGACGGCCACGGCAATCTCTTGCCCTCGGTGCGCGCGCCGACGGTCATGTCGGGCACGCCGCTGGTCTATGAGCGGCCCTCGCCGCGTCTCGGCGAACACACCGAAGAAATCCTTGCCGAACTGGAGAGGTCAGGAAAATGAGGACCGGCGGACAACTGATCGTCGATGCGCTTGAAGCCAATGGCAGCGACCGCATCTATTGCGTGCCCGGGGAATCCTATCTTGCGGTGCTCGACGCGTTGCACGATTCAACGATCCGCACCATCGTCTGCCGCCAGGAAGGCGGTGCTGCAATGATGGCCGACTGCCATGGCCGCCTGACCGGCAAGCCCGGCATCTGCTTCGTCACCCGCGGACCCGGCGCCACCAACGCCTCGGCCGGCATCCACATCGCCATGCAGGATTCGGTTCCCGTCATCCTGTTCATCGGCCAGGTCGCCAGCCATGCCAAGGGGCGCGAGGCTTTTCAAGAGGTCGACTATGTCAGGTTCTTCGGCGATATCGCCAAATGGGTGGTCGAGATCGACGATGCCTCGCGCATTCCCGAATTCGTCACGCGCGCCTTCGCGGTGGCGACGTCCGGCCGCCCCGGCCCGGTCGTCATCTCGCTGCCGGAAGACATGCTGACCAGCCTTGCCGAGGCGCCAGAAGCCCTGCCCCACACGCCGGTCGAAACGCGGCCGGGCGAGGCCGAGCTCGATGCTCTCGAAAAGCTCCTCAACAAGGCGCAGCGCCCTTTCGTTATCCTAGGCGGCACGCGCTGGGATGCGGAGGCCGTCGCGCGAATGCGGACGATCGCCGAAGCCTGGTCGCTGCCGGTCGGCTGCTCCTTCCGCCGCCAGATGCTGTTCGATCATCTCCACCCGAACTATGCCGGTGATGTGGGCATTGGCATCAACCCGAAGCTGGCCACCGCGATCAAGCAGGCCGACCTCGTGTTGCTGATCGGCGGCCGCATGGGCGAGATGCCTTCCTCCGACTACACGCTGCTCAAGAGCCCCTATCCCGACCAAATGCTGGTCCATATCCACGCCGATGCCGGCGAGCTCGGCCGTGTCTACCGGCCGACGCTGGCGATCAACGCCTCGCCTTCCGCGTTCGTCGAAGCCTTCGCCGGGCGCAAGCCGGCCGCCACGCCCGTCTGGGCGGATGAAACACCGAAGCTGCACGCAGCCTATCTCGACTGGTCGACTCCGCCCGAAAGTGGTCCCGGCTCCGTCCAGATGGGGCCGATCATGAACTATCTCGAAACGATGCTGCCCGACGACGCGATCCTCACCAACGGCGCCGGCAACTACGCCACCTGGGTGCACCGTTTCCACCGGTCCCGGCGCTTTGCCACGCAGGCCGCCCCCACCTCCGGCTCGATGGGCTATGGCACGCCGGCAGCGGTCGCAGCCAAGGAATTGTTCCCCGAGCGCGATGTGATAGCCTTTGCCGGCGACGGCTGCTTCCTGATGAACGGGCAGGAGTTCGCCACTGCCGTGCAATACGATCTGCCGATCATCGTCATCGTCGTCAACAACGGCATCTACGGCACCATCCGCATGCATCAGGAGCGCGAGTATCCGGGCCGCGTCGTCGCCACCGATCTGCGAAATCCCGACTTTGCGGCTTTGGCCCGCGCCTATGGCGGCCATGGCGAAACGGTCGAGAAGACGGCCGATTTCGCGCCGGCCTTCGAACGCGCGCGTGCCAGCGGCAAGCCGTCGATTGTCGAGATCAGGCTCGACCCCGAGGCCATCACGCCAACCCGCACGATGACCCAGATAAGAGACAGGTCGTGATCCGATAGGAAGGGCTGCCCTTTCCGTTGGCGCAAGACTTGGCTACATCGTCGCCGCCTTCTCGATCTGTCCGCGGATCTCGCCGTCCTTGTGGGCCGCCGTATGGATGTTGATGTAGTATTTGCCGGCCATCAGGTCGGCAGCCTGGGCGTCGGTCAGAATCGCCGCCCCCTTGAACGGGCTTTTCGGAGCGCCCTTGAACGGGACGGCGACGCCGGCATTTTCACCCTTTGCCGCCGGACCGTGAATATGTCCGGCCGTCGCCGGGCCGCTGAGACCTGAATACGTCACGTTCCAGGTGAGCTGTTTCGTGGCGGTGTCGAAGACGAGAGCGGCGGTACCCTTGCCCTCCGTGGTGATGGGCGGATTCTGCTGAGCGCCATCGAGCGTCGCCTTCATCTTCATCATGTCGGCCAAAGCCGGTGAAGCGCATAGGACGGAAGCCGAAACGGCCAGCGCCGAAAGCTTCGGCGAGAAGGATTGCATGCGCATGGGAATCTCCGTTGTGGCGGTGACATCCGCTGAAGCTGGATGCACTGGAACAACGGTTGTGGCGAGCGGATGTTTCCACCGGTAACGGCTATTTTACATCCCAGCAAAAAGGGCCGGTCGCCCGCCCCTTTCCGAATTGCAGGCTGCAGAGGCCAGGTTGATCGCCTCTACCCGACCGCCCTATTGATGGCCCTGCCCTACTTGATCGCCTTGTCGGTGATGGCAGTCGTGTAGGCGCCGGTCGGCTCCTTGGTGATGATCTTCTGGTCGAGCAGCGCCTTGGCGGTGCGCGCGTAGGTCGCCGGGTCGAGTTTGCCGTCGGCATTGTCGATCAGCTTGGCGACTTCGCCCATCATGCGCTTTTGGTGGTTCTCGTCCTGGCCGCCATTGTCCATGACGATGCCGGCCGCCTCGTCGGAATTGTCGACGGCGTATTTCCAGCCCTTCATCGAGGCGCGCACGAAACGCACCATCTTGTCCTCGAAGGCCGGATCCTTGAGCTTGTCCTCCAGGGCATAGAGCCCGTCCTCAAGCAGGTCGTTGCCCATGGCGGAGTAGTTGAAAACGATCAGCTCTTCCGGCTTGTAGCCGGCATCGATGAGCTGCCAATATTCGTTGTAGGTCATGACCGAAATGCAATCCGCCTGCTTCTGGATCAGCGGCTGCACGTCGAAACTCTGCTTCAGCACGGTGACGCCGTCCGGGCCGCCGTCGGTCTTCAGGCCGAGTTTGTTCATCCAGGCGTAGAACGGATATTCGTTGCCGAAGAACCAGACGCCGAGCGTATGTCCCTTGAAGTCGGCTTCGGTCTTGACCGGGCCATCCTTCGGACAGACCAGCTGCATGCCGGCCTTCTTGAACGGTTGGGCGATATTGACCAGCGGCACACCCTTTTCGCGGGCGGCGAGCGCGCCGCCCATCCAGTCAACGATGACGTCGGCGCCGCCGCCGGCGATCACCTGCTCCGGCGCGATATCGGGGCCGCCCGGCTTGATCTCGACGTCGAGGCCCTCGGCCTCGTAGAACCCCTTGTCCTTGGCGACGTAGTAGCCGGCGAACTGGGCCTGCGTGACCCATTTCAGCTGCAGCGTCACCTTGTCCGCGGCCATCGCCTGGAACGCGGCAAGCGACATCGCGCCGGCCAGCATCGAAATAGCAAGTCTTTTCATGTTTTTACCCTCTGAAGTTAAGTGTTCACCCTTTAGGATCAGGACCTTCAATGCGCTCCTGATTCCAAACCCGCCACCGCTCTATCCACCACGGACGGAGGAATGCCAAAACGTAACGGCTCTCTCGAAAAGAGCGACCACGCCATAAAAGACCGAACCCGCAAGTGCTGCAACTGCGATTTCGGCCCAGACCATATCGATGTTCATCCGCCCGACTTCGGTCGAAATCCGGAATCCCATGCCGACCACCGGCGTGCCGAAGAACTCCGCGACAATGGCGCCGATCAGCGCCAGCGTCGAATTGATTTTCAGCGCGTTGAAGATGAAGGGGGCTGCCGCCGGCAACCGCAACTTGAACAGCGTCTGCCAGTAACTCGACGCATAGGTGCGCATCAGGTCGCGCTCCATGTGGCCGGAGGCGGCAAGGCCTGCGACCGTATTCACCAGCATCGGGAAGAAGGTCATGATGATGACCACGGCGGCCTTCGACTGCCAGTCGAAGCCGAACCACATGACCATGATCGGCGCCACGCCGATGATCGGCAGCGCCGACACCATGTTGCCGATCGGCAAAAGCCCGCGCCGCAGGAACGGCACGCGGTCGGCCGCGACGGCGGCGAGGAAGCCGGCGCCGCTGCCAACCACATAGCCGAAGATCACCGCCTTGAAGA
>NZ_RZSW01000450.1:0-5223 GCF_003997375.1 Mesorhizobium sp. M5C.F.Ca.IN.020.29.1.1
GACCAACGTCATCGACGTTCACGTCTCGCGGCTGCGCGGCAAGATCGAGAAGGGCTTCGACAAGCCGATCCTGCACACGGTTCGTGGCGCCGGCTATATGCTCAAGAGCGGGTAGCATGGCTCTTTCCATGCCGGCCATCATGAAGACGACGGCAGCGCGGCTTTCGGCGCTCTATCTCCTGCTGTTCGCCATATGCGCGGTGCTGCTCGTCTTCTACATGACTTCGCTGTCTGCACGCATGCTGACCGGCCAAACGCAAGAGACCATCAACGACGAAGTGCTCGGCCTCGCCCGGGCCTACCAGCGCGGCGGCTTGCCGCTGCTGGTCCGCGTGGTCGAGCAGCGCTCCCGCCAGCCCGGCGCCAATCTCTATTTGATCGCCGACACCAACGGCCAGATCCTGACCGGAAACGTTCAGAGCCTGGAGCCTGGCGTTCTCGAAGCCGAGGGCTGGACGACGGAGCCGTTTTCCTACCGGCGCTTCGGCGAGGGCGAGCTCGAGCGGCAACGCAACCCGGTGGCCGACCCGAACGAACCCAGTCAGAGCGAAGTCCAGGTCGAAGGCGAGAAGGGCCACAACGCCATCGCGCTGGTGCTGCGCCTGCCAAACCAGATGATCATGCTCGTCGGCCGCGATCTGGGCGAGCCTGAGCGGTTCCGCGCCGTCATCCGTCGCGCCTTGATGCTGGCGCTCGGCATGATGGCGCTCGGCGGGCTCCTGATCTGGTTCTTTGTCGGCCGCGCAGCGCTGAAGCGCATCGACATCGTATCGGAAGCCAGCCGCCGTATCATGGGCGGTGACCTCTCCGGCCGGCTGCCGGTCACCGGGGCCGGCGACGAGTTCGACCGGCTGTCGGAAAACCTCAATTCCATGCTGGCCAGGATCGCCACGCTGAATGAAGGGCTGAAGCAGGTCTCCGACAACATCGCCCACGATCTGAAGACACCGCTGACCAGGTTGCGCAACCGTGCCGAAGCGACGCTTTCCGGCAAGCACAGCACTACCGACTACCGCCAGGCGCTGGAAGGGACGATCGCCGAGTCCGACCAGCTGATAAAGACCTTCAACGCCATCCTGATGATCTCCAGGTTGGAGGCGGGCTATTCCTCCGAAAGCACCAGCCGGGTCGATCTGGCTGCGTCCGTGCACGATGTCGTCGAGCTCTACGAGCCGGTGGCGGAGGAGGCGGGGGTGACACTCGAGACCTCGGGTCAGGATGGCTTCGCCGTCGAGGGCAATCGCGAGCTGATCGGCCAGGCGCTATCGAACATCGTCGACAACGCGATAAAATATTCGACCGATTCGACCTCCAAGCCGACCGTCCGCGTGGCGCTCGATCGCGTCGGCAGGGAAATCAGGCTTTCCGTCACAGACAACGGCCAGGGCATTCCCGACGATGCCGATCGCGCCAGGGCAACCGAGCGTTTCGTGCGGCTGGAGAGAAGCCGCTCGCAGCCGGGTTCCGGCCTGGGCCTCAGCCTCGCCAAGGCAATCATGACATTCCACAATGGACGGCTTGATCTTCTGCCCGCCGATCCCGGATTGTCCGTTGTCATGAGTTTTCCTGAACGGGAGGATCGCTGATGGCGGTGAGGGCGGCTGGGGAACAGACCAACTGGCTATTGAAGCCGGCGGCAAAGCTCGCTCCCCTGGATCAGAACCGCGCCAGGCGGGAATTGTCGGAAATCACTTCCGCCTCGCAGGAAGACGGGCTTACCCGGCTCGCGAAATTTCTCGCGGGCAAGGGCGCCAGTCAGGAGTTCCTCGCGGCAGTGTTCGATCTGTCGCCATTCCTGCGGGGCACCGTGCGCCGCCGCCCGCAGATCCTTGATGCGCTTTTCGATGAGACCGTCGAGACCCGGTTGGCGATGATCGGCGCCGCGATCGACAAGGCGGCGCGGGCGGAAGGCATTTCTGAAAACAGCCTGATGATGGAGCTGCGGCAATGGAAAGCGGAAGCGCATATCCTGATCGCGCTGGCCGACCTTTCAGGCGAGGCTGAAACTGCAATCACAGTACGGCGGCTGAGCGATCTTGCCGACGCGTGCACCCGCGCTGCCGTCGACTTCCTGCTTCGCGACGCGCACGGACAGGGCAAGCTCAAACTTCCGGACGCCGAGGATCCGGCGCGCCGGTCGGGCTGGATCCTGCTCGGCATGGGCAAGCTTGGTGCGCATGAGCTGAACTTCTCCTCCGACATCGACCTCGTCGTTTTCTTCGACCCGCAGGCGCCAGCCGTCGTCGATCCGCTCGATGCGACGGAGCTGTTTTCGCGCCTGACCCGCCGGCTGGTCCGCATTCTCCAGGACCGCACCGAACACGGTTATGTTTTCCGCACCGACCTCAGGCTTCGTCCCGATCCCGGTTCGACGCCGCTGGCGATCCCGGTCGAGGCGGCACTGCGCTACTACGAGGCGCGTGGCCAGAACTGGGAGCGCGCGGCCATGATCAAGGCGCGTCCGGTGGCCGGCGATCTCGCGGCCGGTGCTGCGTTCCTGAAGGACCTCCAGCCCTACATCTGGCGCAAATACATGGACTACGCGGCGATCGCCGACGTCCATTCGATCAAGCGCCAGATCCACGCCCACAAGGGCCACGGCGAGATCGCGGTGAAGGGCCACAACGTCAAGCTCGGCCGCGGCGGCATTCGCGAGATCGAATTCTTCGTCCAGACCCAGCAGCTCATCGCCGGCGGCCGCTTCCCCGAGCTGCGCGGCCGCGAGACCGTGCCGATGCTTGGCCAGCTTGCGGCACGCGGCTGGATTACGGCCGATGCGCGCGACGCGCTCGCTCGGCAATACTGGTTCCTGCGCCGTGTCGAGCATGCCGTCCAGATGGTCGCCGACGAGCAGATCCATATACTGCCGGAAGATGACGAAGGGCTCGAACGCATTGCCCGAATGCTCGGTTTTGCCGATGCGGCCGTCTTTGCCGAGGCCTTCCGCGCCGCACTCCATCAGGTCGAACGTCACTACGCCGCGCTTTTCGAAACCGCGCCGGAGCTTTCGGCCGGCATCGGCAATCTGGTCTTTACCGGCGATGTCGATGACCCCGATACGTTGCAGACCCTGCAGAGACTGGGATTTCAGCGGGCGAGCGACATCTGCCGGGTTATCCGCGGCTGGCATTTCGGCCGCTATCGCGTCACCCAGTCGGCCGAGGCGCGCGAGCGGCTGACCGAACTGACGCCGGCGCTGCTGCAATCCTTCGGTCAGACGCGCCGGGCGGACGAGGCGTTGATGCGCTTGGACGAATTCCTCGCCGGCCTGCCCGCCGGCATCCAGCTCTTCTCGCTGCTCCAGTCCAATCCGGCTCTGCTGAAGCTGCTGGCGACGATCATGGGCGCGGCCCCCCGGCTGGCCGCCATCATCACGCGCCGGCCGCACGTGTTTGACGGCCTGCTTGATCCGGCCCTTTTGACCGAACTGCCGGACCGCGCCTATCTGTCCGGCCGTCTCGCCGCCTTCCTCGAAGGCGACAGAGACTATGAGGACGTGCTCGACCGCTTGCGCATCTTTGCGTCCGAGCAAAAATTCCTGATCGGCGTCAGGTTGCTTGCCGGCTCGATCGATCCGGCACGCGCCGGCCGCGCCTTTTCCGATCTGGCCGATCTCACCATCGAAGCGGCGCTGCAGGCGGTCATCGCCGAGTTCGCGCTGCGCCACGGTCGCATCGCCGGCGGCACCGTTGCGCTGCTCGGCATGGGCAAGCTCGGCAGTCGCGAATTGACGGCCGGCTCCGACGTCGACCTTATCCTGCTCTATGATCACGACACCGATGCCGAAGAATCCGATGGCGACAAGCCGCTCGCCCCATCCCACTATTACAGCAGGATGACGCAGCGGCTGATATCAGCCGTGTCCGCGCCGACCGCCGAGGGCGTTCTCTACGAGCCCGACCTTCGCTTGCGGCCGTCCGGCAACAAGGGGCCGGTGGCGACCCATGTCGATGCCTTTAAGAAGTACCAGCGCAAGGATGCCTGGACATGGGAACACATGGCGCTGTCCAGGGCTCGCGCGATCGGTGGCGATCAAACGCTGTGCACCGAGGCCGAGGCCGAGGTGGCGGCGGTGCTTGCCCTGCCGCGCGACAGCCCCAAGGTGATGGCCGAGGCGTCCGAGATGCGCACGATGATCGAGAAGGAGAAGCCGCCACGCGATCTCTGGGACATCAAGCTGATTCCGGGCGGTCTCATCGATCTCGAATTCATCGCGCAGGTGGCGGTGATCACGGGAAAGGTCGAAGCCGGCCGCCGAATCACCGGGACGGCGGAAGTCCTGTCGAGGCTGGCGCCGGATTTCGCTGAGGTCCAGGTCAGGCAAGAGCTTTGCGATGCTTATGCGCTTTATCTGGCGCTGACCCAGATGACGCGGCTCTGCATCACCGGCGTATTCGAACGGGACGACGTTCCGCCGGGGCTTTCGGATCTGCTTCTGGCGGTTACCGACCTGCCGGATTTCGGTGTGCTGGAAGCGCACCTCAAGGAGACATCGCAAAAGGTCAGAAAGGATTTCGACCTTTTGCTTCGTGCGAAACGATGACGTCACAACGCCAAACGGCTGTTTCGAAAAGCATCGGGGGCGCTGTCCATTCGGCGTTTCCGAAAGTTCCAACCGCTTCACGACAACAGAAGTCAGGCGGCGGCCCTGACCGGCTGCGTCGACTTCTTGATCGGAATGCGCACCGACACGATCGTGCCGGTGCCTTCGGTGGAGCGGATTTTCAAGGCGCCGCCCTGAAGCTCGGCCAACGAGCGTGAGATGGCAAGGCCAAGGCCGGAACCGGCATGGCTCTTGGAAAACTGGTTCTGCACCTGTTCGAACGGCCGCCCGAGCTTGCTCAGCGCCTCCTTGGGGATGCCGCAGCCATTGTCTTCGATCGTCAGGACCAGAGCACTGGACGTGTTGCGGGCCCTTACCGCAATGCGGCCGCCCTGGCCGGTGAATTTCACTGCATTCGACAGCAGGTTAATAATGATCTGCTTGATCGCCCGGCGGTCGGCGAACAGCGTCAGTGAATCGGGGATGCGCGTTTCGACGGTGATCGACTTTTCCGCTGCCTGCAGCGAGATGACGCGCACCGTTTCCCTCATCAGCGGACAGAGGTCGATTTGCTCCTGATCCATCGAGAACTGGCCGGCCTCGATCTTCGACATATCGAGGATGTCGTTGATGACGCCCAGAAGATATTTGCCGCTGCCGTTGATGTCGGTGGCATATTC
>NZ_RZSW01000451.1:0-5222 GCF_003997375.1 Mesorhizobium sp. M5C.F.Ca.IN.020.29.1.1
CGCCCGGACAACTTCTTCGATCCCAATGCCGAGTTCGAAGGCGGCGAAGACAACGGCTGATTGCACGTCACAAGGCGTCAGAGCGGCGCTTCAAAACGTTTCGTCGGCTTCCAGTCATTTCTGGACCAATGCCCGGGCCCCTCGCCTGGGCATTTTTGTGCCAAAAGGAACTTTTCGAACCCCTATATGTTGAGGCAGACTACAGCGCCGCGCGTCCTTTGGACGCGCAAATGAAGCTGTAGAACTTCGGTTTGGCGCATGATCCTTTCCGAAAATCGAATCCGATTTTCGGGATCGTGCGCGAGACAGCGTGTCTGGCCAAGAGGGGATATTGGTCATGAATATTCTGCTGAAACGCATTCTCGACCGCCTGGTGCGCACCGGCAACCTCAAAGTCACCGGACCGAAAGGCCTCTCGGTGATTTTCGGCGATGGCACTGGCGATCCGGTGCACATGCACATCAAGACCGCGCATGCCGAGCGCGCCATCACCTTCGATCCGATGCTGGCGGTGCCGGAGGCCTACATGGACGGCGAACTCGACATACTCGAGGGTGGCGTGCTGGGGGTGATGCGTATCGCTTTCCAGAACATGGGTAGCGGCGGCATCGATGCCACCTGGTCGAAGGCAATCGAGGGCCTGCGCCACGCCTTCCGCCGCCTGCAGCAGATCAACACGGCGGCGCGCGCGCGCCGCAACGTGCAGCGCCACTATGATCTATCGGGCGAGCTCTACCGGCTCTTCCTCGACGAGGACATGCATTATTCCTGCGCCTATTTCGAGCAGCCGGACATGACGCTCGATGAGGCGCAGGCCGCCAAGAAGCGCCACATCGCCGCCAAGCTCAGGCTGAAGGCCGGTCAGACGGTGCTCGACATCGGCTCCGGCTGGGGCGGGCTTGGCCTCTATCTCGCCAAGGCCTTCGACGTAGACGTGCAAGGTGTGACGTTGTCGACCGAGCAGCATGGCGTCGCCACCGACCGCGCCCATGCGCAAGGCCTGGAAAACCGCGTGCATTTCGAATTGAGGGATTACCGCGAGCTCAACGAGCGCTTCGACCGCATCGTCTCGGTCGGCATGTTCGAGCATGTCGGCGTCAATCACTACCGCACCTTTTTCGACAAATCGGCGACACTCTTGAAGCCGGACGGCGTCATGCTGCTGCACACGATCGGCCGCTCCGGCGTGCCGTGGGCAACCAGCGCCTTCATTCGCAAATACATCTTCCCGGGCGGCTATATCCCCTCGCTCTCGGAAGTGATGCCGGCGATCGAAAAGTCGGGCCTCATCGTCACCGACATCGAAATCCTGCGGCTGCATTATGCCGACACGCTGAAGCACTGGGGCGAGCGCTTCGCCGCCAACCGCGACAAGGCCAAGGCGATTTACGACGAGCGTTTCTGCCGCATGTGGGAGTTCTACCTAGCTGCCTCGGAAGCCGCCTTCCGCTGGCAGGATCTGGTGATCTTCCAAATCCAGATCGCCAAGAAGAACGACACGCTGCCGATGTCTCGCGACTATATGGCCAAATGCGAGAAGGCGCTGGAGATGCGTGACATGGGACATCGCCCAAAAACCGCTACCGTCAAGCCCGCGCGGCGGCGCAAGGTAGCGGATACAGAATAGACTGCCGGCGATCGCCCATTGCGGCTTGCCTTTGCCGGCCCGCACGCTGAAAAAGGTCTCGTCGTCGCCGCGAGACCTTTTTTCATGACCTATCTCATCTACATCGTTGCTGCCCTTGCCGAGATCGCCGGCTGCTTTTCGATCTGGGCGTGGTGGCGGCTGGAAAAGTCGCCGTTGTGGCTGGCGCCAGGCCTAGCCTCGCTCGCATTGTTCGGCTTCCTGCTGGCGCTGGTAGACGTCAGCGCGGCGGGTCGCGCCTATGCCGCCTATGGCGGCATTTACATCGCTGCCTCGGTCGGATGGCTGTGGCTGGTGGAAGGCGTGCGCCCCGACCGCTGGGACCTTGCCGGTTCCGCGCTCTGCATCCTTGGCGCCTCGGTCATCCTGCTCGCGCCTCGGGGGGCGTGAGCTATGGAACTGCCTATCCCACTTCGACAGGGCGTCGAGCGCCTGCTCGAAAAAGTACCGCTGCCGACGCTGAAGCAAGCGGCAAAAACGCTGTCGGACCGCTACCGCGCCGAACTGCGCGACGGCCGTCTGCACATGGCCGAGCAGATGGCGGTCAAGGCCTATCTGGCGACGCGGCTGCCGGCGACCTATGCCGCCGTCCGTGCCGGCCTCGATGCGCTCAGCGAGGCAAGACCCGATTATGCTCCGAAAACCCTGCTCGATATAGGCGCCGGCCCTGGTACGGTGCTTTGGGCCGCGCTCGATATCTGGCCCGACCTCCAGCAGGCGGTGCTCATCGAGGCGAGCGCCGCGGTGCGCCGGGTCGGCGAGGCGCTTGCCACTGAGGCGATGACGGCCAGGGTCGCCTGGCTGGCCGGCGATGTCACCCTCGATCTCGCCGATCTCAAGCCGGCCGAGCTGGTCACCTGCGCCTATGTGCTGGACGAGATCGGACCGGCGTCACTGCCAAAACTCATCGACCGGCTCTGGCACCTGACCGACAACACGCTGCTGGTGGTGGAGCCGGGCACGCCGGCCGGATGGCAGCGCATCGTTGCCGTGCGCCGGCAGCTGATCGAGGCGGGCGCGCATGTGCTTGCGCCTTGCCCGCATGAGGCTCCCTGCCCGCTCGTGCCGCCCGACTGGTGCCATTTTTCGCGCCGTGTCGCGCGTTCGCGCCTGCACCGGCTGGCTAAAGATGCCGACGTGCCATGGGAGGACGAGAAATTCATCTACATCGCCGCCTCCCGCCAAGCTGTTGCCCCACCGCAGGCACGTGTGATCGCACCGCCGAAATCGGGCTCCGGCAAGGTCCTGCTGAAACTTTGCCAAAAGGACGGCAGTGCCGACGAGAAACTGTTCACCAAGCGCCACGGTGAACTGTTCAAGGCGGCGCGGCGGCTGGACTGGGGTGATTCCGTCTAGCGACTTCGGCCCGCGTCCACCACACACTTGATTTTGTTCTTCATTTGTTCTAGCTATCGCGCAGAATCACGACCTTACCGAGTCAACCGGAATCGGAGCACGGGAATTCCGTCCTGTGGACGGTTTATCGTTCCTGTGAACAGTGGGCATCAAAGCCGGTTGGACAGGTACTGTTGCAGATAAGTCAGCACTGATTTTTCCCATTCTGATATCGAGGAGCCGGGATCGAAATCGGGGACATCATGGCAGAGGCAGCACGAAAATTCGGCGTGGCGGAAACACCGCTCTATCGCGAGGCACCGAACAACATCGAAGCCGAGCAGGCGCTGCTCGGCGCCATCCTCGTCAATAACGATGCTTTCTACCGCGTCTCGGATTTCCTGAAATCCGGCCATTTTTACGAGCCGCTGCATAGAAAAATCTTCGAAGTCGCCGCCGAACTCATCCGTATGGGCAAGATTGCGACACCGATCACGCTGAAGACCTTCCTACCTGCCGACGAGAAGGTCGGCGACATGACGGTTGCGCAATATGTCGTGCGGCTGGCCGTCGAGGCGGTCACCGTGGTTAACGCCGCCGACTACGGCCGCGCCATCTACGATCTCGCCACGCGACGCGCACTGATCACCGTCGGCGAGGACATGGTGAACATCGCCTACGATGCGCCGGTCGACATGTCGCCGTCCGAGCAGATCGAGGATGCCGAACGGCGCCTGTTCGAACTGGCCGAGACCGGCCGCTACGATGGCGGCTTCGAGAGCTTCACCGATGCGGTCAAAACCGCCGTCGACATGGCCAATGCCGCCTATATGCGCGACGGGCATTTGTCGGGCGTCGCCACGGGCCTGCGCGATCTCGACCGCCGCATGGGCGGCCTGCAGCCCTCCGATCTGATCATCATCGCCGGCCGCCCCGGCATGGGCAAGACCTCGCTTGCCACCAACATGGCCTTCAACATCGCCGAAGCCTATGTGCCGGCGCAACAGGCCGACGGCTCGTTCAAGGCGGCAAATGGCGGCGTGGTCGGCTTTTTCTCGCTCGAAATGTCATCGGAACAGCTCGCTACCCGCATCATTTCCGAGCAGACCGAAATCCCGTCGTCAAAAATTCGCCGCGGCGAGATCAGCGAGATGGACTTCGAAAAGCTGGTCGCATGCTCGCAGACCATGCAGAAGATCCCGCTGTTCATCGACCAGACCGGCGGCATCTCGATCGCCCAGCTATCAGCGCGGGCGCGGCGGCTGAAACGCCAGCGCGGCCTCGACGTCATCGTCATCGACTATATCCAGCTGATGCAGGGATCGAGCGCCAAATCCTCACAGAACCGTGTGCAGGAGATCACCGAAATCACCACCGGCCTGAAGGCGCTGGCCAAAGAGCTTGCCGTGCCGATCATCGCGCTGTCGCAGCTGTCGCGCCAAGTCGAAAGCCGTGACGACAAGCGCCCTCAGCTTTCGGATCTGCGCGAATCCGGTTCGATCGAGCAGGACGCCGACGTGGTGATGTTCGTCTACCGCGAGGAATACTATCTGAAGAACCGCGAGCCGAAGCCCGGCACCGACGAATACATCAAATGGGAAAACGAGATGAACGAGATGCGCGGCAAGGCCGAGGTCATCGTCGCCAAGCAGCGTCATGGGCCGACCGGATCAGTCAGCCTCGCTTTCCAGGGCGAGTTCACCCGCTTCTCCGACCTCGCCGAGGAGCATCATATTGCGGAGAGGTTTGAGTAGTTTTTGACTTACCGCCGCGCTCCGTCACACCCCCCTCTGGCCTGCCGGACATCTCGCCCGCAAGGGGGGAGATCGGCAGCTTTGCCGGCATTGCTCTTCCTGCAACGTCAGCGATTGGCCAAAGCGATGGCGACATCCAATCTCCCCCCTTGCGGGCGAGATGTCCGGCAGGCCAGAGGGGGGTGGGCAGGATCACCAGCCTCCGACCGCTTTGGAGCGTCATCAGCCTGATGGCCAAATCGCGCATCCAGTTCATCTGCCAGAATTGCGGTTCGGTGCATCAGCGCTGGGCCGGTAAATGCGATGCCTGCGGCGAGTGGAATACGCTGGTCGAGGAAGGCACGTCCGGCGGCATCGGCTCGGGTCCGGCCAGCACCCGAAATGCACGCAAGGGCCGTGCCGTGGTGCTGACGACTTTGTCCGGCGATATCGAGGATGCGCCGCGCATCGTCTCCGGCATCGGCGAACTCGACCGCGCCACCGGCGGC
>NZ_RZSW01000452.1:0-5218 GCF_003997375.1 Mesorhizobium sp. M5C.F.Ca.IN.020.29.1.1
CCTCAAACCCTTCGACGATGTCGAAGACGAGTTGCGCGGCGAGCATTTTCTCGCCTGGCGGCGTGGCGAAGGCGCAGTGCAGCTGCTCGGCAGCGACGGCCACTGCATGCTGCTCGAATATGCCGGTGACAGGACGCTGTCGCAGGTTCTCGCGGAGCAGGGAGACAATGCCGCCACAGCAATCGCGGCCGAGGTGATGGCAAACCTGTTCTCGCCATCCGACCACCCTGCGCCACCGGATCTGCAGCCGCTGCGGGTACGGTTTTCCAGTCTGTTCAAGAAGGCGAAGATCGATCGCGACGCCAGCGAAAAAAGCCTCTACGTCGAAGCGGCTGCGACCGCGGAACGGCTGTTGGCCGATCCTGTCGACGTGCTGCCGCTGCATGGCGACCTGCATCACGACAATATCATGCAGGGACCGCGCGGCTGGTTGGCGATCGACCCAAAGGGCGTTCTCGGCGATCCCGGCTTCGATGCGGCGAACATGTTTTACAACCCGCTCGACCGCGACGACCTTTGCAGCGATCCCCGGCGGATTGCCCACATGGCTGAGATCTTCGCCAGAACGCTCGGCCAAACGCCGCCAGCCATCCTGGATCATGCCATCGCCTATGGCTGCCTGTCGGCGTCGTGGCACCATGAGGACGGCAACGCGATCGAGGAAAGCCGCGAATTGTCCATTGCCACGGCGATCAGGACGGTGCGGCTCAGCCCCTGACGGCGATCTGGTTGGGCAGCGGATAAGCGCCCTTGGTGCCGCGCCAATGCGCTGCAGCAAACCCTAGCAGGACAAGCGCGAATGCCTGATGCGTCAGCGCCATGTGCAGCGGCACGTGCATCAGCAGCGTGCCGATGCCGATCAACCCCTGCGCCAGCACCAGCAGAAACAACAACGTCGCGCGGTGCGCATGCGTCGTGCCTGGCTGGCGGCGGTGTGTCGCGATCATGTGCCAAAGTGCTGCGGCGAAGATCGCGTAGGCGCCGAGCCGGTGGATGAACTGAACCGTCTTCGGGCTCTCGAAGAAGTTGCGCCATGCCGGCTCGAGGATCATCAGATCGCCGGGGATGAGCTTGCCGTCCATCAGCGGCCAGGTGTTGTAGCTCAGGCCGGCGTCGAGCCCGGCGACCAGCCCGCCGAGATAGATCTGGATCAGCGCCAAAAGCACCAGAAAGCCGGCCAGACGCTGCGTCGAACGGTCGGCGGCCGGTTCGGAATGAGGCGCGAGCCCGCGCGCCACCACCATGGTCGCGGTGAAGATCAGCGCGGCCAGCGTCAGATGCGTTGCCAGCCGGTATTGGCTGACGGAGACCCGGTCGACCAGTCCGGACGCCACCATCCACCAGCCGATCGCGCCCTGCAGGCCGCCGAGAAGAAGAATGCCTGATAGTTTCGGCCGAAGGCCGCGTTCGACGCGGCGCGTCGCCCAGAAAAACACCAGCGGCACGGCGAAAACCACGCCGACACCGCGCGCCAGGATCCGGTGCACCCATTCCCACCAGAAGATCGACTTGAACGCTTCGATGCTCATGCCCTTGTTGAGCTCGGCATATTGCGGGATCTGCTGGTAGCGCTGGAATTCCTCCTGCCATTCGGCGTCGTTGAGCGGCGGGATGATGCCGTGGATCGGCTTCCATTCGGTGATCGACAGGCCGGACTCGGTGAGCCTGGTGGCGCCGCCGACCAGCACCAGTACAAACAGCACCAGAAGCACGACGTAGAGCCAGCCACGCACCAGCGCCCGGTTGCGCAGGTCGCGGTCGCGGGCCACGAAAGGCGCGGCAGCTGATATGGCAGCCATAGGCTTGTCCCGGCAGGTTGCAGTCGCGGATTGGTGGACCATCGCAATCCCGCTGGCAAGACCGGACAGCGCGGCACGCCGTCGCGCCGCTTCTTGCGGGTTGCGTGCCTCTTCCGTTGGGCCTAAGCGATAGGGATCAACGGGATCGCGAAATGCCAATTCGCCTGAAAAAGCTGATCGGAACCTTCCTGCTGGTGGCGCTGGTCATCGTCTACGCACTGGTCGCATCGATCGTGGCGGTTGCCCAGCTGGCAGAATCGGGACCGTTGGCGCATTTTCTGTTCTTCCTGCTCAGCGGCATGCTGTGGGTGCTGCCGGCTATGGGCATCATCAAGTGGCTGATCCTGGAGCCGCCGCGGCCGAAGAATTGAGGCTCGCCCGCCGCCGCTAGATGGTGAAAGCCTGACGCTTGCTACCCGACGTGTAGGGTAGCTCAGGGTGGTTTTCTGCCTTCCGTGTCGCCGATCGGAACGCGCAGGCAGCGCCACTTTCCGACCTCAGCACCTCTAAGCGCGAACGTTGGTGTGATGTCCGATGCGCGCGTTCGTAGGGGCTGTTACATCGCGGTGACAAAAGCACCGCCACGGTGGCGTCACCCGGTTACCAAGGGCAGCAAATATCTCCGGCCTTCTGGGAGTGCGTGTCAGGGTCCCCAGAGGCTGCGTGGGCGTGTCGCCGGTTGGCTGTTAGCGCGGCGACTGGATCGCTCCACGCCTCGCAAGCGGGATAGCGAAATCTCGTGAAGGCAAGGTCAAGCTGCGTTCTCCGTTCTGAATCGGCGACGGGCGGCGGCTGGGAAAGATGGATGCCATGCACGTTGAGCGTCTGGAAGTTGGCGGGGCATTGGCGCGAGGCAGCCCGCGTGCACGCGCCTGGCCGGGCGGTGCAATGACCGCGCAGCGCCGCCTCGCAGCGATCCTGGCTTGCGACGTGGTCGGCTATTCGCGCCTGATGGAGCGCGACGAGCGCGGCACGCTCGAGCGGCTCAAGACATACCGCAAAGACCTCCTCGAACCGCTGGTCTCCGAGCATCAGGGCCGGATCGTCAAGCTCACCGGCGACGGCATGCTGTGCGAGTTCGCGAGCATCGTCAACGCGGTGACCTCGGCGATGGCGATCCAGCAGGCTTTGGCAGAACACGAGGCGGAGACGCCCGAGGAAGAGCGGATTCGCTTCCGCATCGGCGTCAATCTCGGCGACGTGGTCTGCGAGGAGGACGGCGACCTCTACGGCGACGGTGTCAACATCGCCGCCCGCCTCGAAAGCATCGCCGATGCCGGCGCCGTGGTCGTCTCGGGCACCGCCTACGACCACCTTCAGGGCAAGCTCGACGGCGGCTTCACGCTGCTCGGCGACCTGCGCCTCAAGAACATCGAGCGGCCTGTGCGCGCCTATCGCGTCGAGACCGACCCCAGCGCCTCGGTGGCTGCACCGCCTCCCCTGCCCGCGAAACCCTCGATCGCGGTTCTGCCTTTCACCAACATGAGCGGCGACCCCGACCAGGAATACTTCGCCGACGGACTGGTGGAGGACATCATCACGGGATTGAGCCGGGTGAACTCCTTCTTCGTGATCGCCCGCAACTCGTCCTTCACCTACAAGGGCCGAGCGGTGGACCTGCGCCAGGTCGGGCGCGAACTGGGCGTCCGCTACGTGCTCGAAGGCAGCATCCGCAGAGCAGGATCGCGCGTGCGCATCAGTGGGCAGTTGGTGGACGCGATCAGCGGACACCATGTCTGGGCCGACCGCTTCGAGGGCGACGTGAGCGACATCTTCGACCTGCAGGACAAGGTAACCGAGAGCGTCGTGGGCGCCGTCGAGCCGAGCATCCGGCTGGAGGAGATCAAGCAGGCGCGCATGAAGCCGACCGTCTACATCGGTGCCTACGACCTCTACCTTCGCGCGCTGCCGCGCTTCTACAGCATGACGCGCGAAGGCTTTGCCGACGTGCGCCGGCTCACCAACGAGGCGCTCAGCATCGACCCCGGCTTCACCCTGGCGAAGGCACTCGGTGCCTATATCCGCAGCCTGTCCGTGAGTCAGTGCTGGCACGAGCCCGACGATATTCGCGTCGCCGTGCGCATGGCCCGCGAGGTGCTGGCGGACGCGCGAGACGACCCGACAAGCTTGCGTTTCGCTTCGCAGGTGATCGCCTACAGCGCCAAGGATTACGAGACGGCGCTGGACACGATCGAACGGTCCCTGCTCCTCAACCCCAATTCGGCGCAGGGCTATACGGGCAGCGGCTGGGTGAACGCCCATTCCGGCCGCCCACTCGTCGCGATCGAGCACTTCCACAGGGCAATGCGGCTGAGCCCGGTCGACCCAGAGAAGGGCATCGCGCTCTCCGGCATCGGGATGAGCTACCTGATGCTCGAACGCTACGAGGAAGCGCTGGCTTGGGGAGAACGAGCGCTGCGCGAGATGCCGAATTACGGCTCCTCGCACCGGGTGGTGATCATGGCGCTGGTCAAACTCAATCGGCCGGACGAAGCGCAGGCGGCGGCGCGGCGGCTGATGGAGGCGTTCCCGACCTACACGCTCGGCCTGCAGAGGCAGATCAACCCGTGGCGGGACAAGGTGTTCGCCGAGCGCTACGTCGAGGCGTTGGGTATTGCCGGCGTGCCGGAGTGATCGTCGCGTTTGCAAAGGTGCCCTCTCCTGCGCGTCACGTCCGGCCAGGCGACGTCCCTTGATCCCGCGTCGCTTCTGGAAGGATAGTTCTCTGGCCGGGTTGTCCGAGGACTGTGCGCGTAGAGCAGCTGTGAACAGCCGGCGAGCTGTTGGGTTCGCGTCGAACTTCCGGTTTCACCCTGACGAGACCTACCGACGGTCCAGACATATGTCGCCTTCGGGTCACGACGTTCCCTTGACCTCCCATCAGAGATGGTCCTCAAGGGGTCGGTTCTTGCCGGACTTTCACCACTAGATGGTGACAAGCATCTTGCCGGCATTGGCCAGCGGCGTCGTCACACCCGACAGCATCGTGCGGATATGGGCAACGCTCTGATAGCGACCGTTGACCGAAATGCGCGGCAGCGCTTGCAGGAAATCGGCATGTTCGGCGCGCAGCACGCCGTGGCGTGTCGTCACCGCCGAGGCATAGCCGGCGTCGCGGGCAATGCCGACTTCGCGGTCGCCAACGGCACTGGGATAGCCATAAGGATAGGCGAAATGGCGCGGCGCCTCGCCGAGTTCGGCCTGCAATATGCGCCTGACGTCCTCGACCTCGTGCCGCGCATCGGCTTCGGAAAGCCGCTTCAGATTGCGATGATTGACGGTGTGCGCGCCGATCGTCACCAGCGAATGCCCTGCCATGGCGCGGATCTCGTCCCAGTTCATCAACATGCTCTGGCGCGCGCCCAACTCGATACCGTTCGACCGCGTCAATTCGCGCAGCACCGCGCGCTGGTCCTCCT
>NZ_RZSW01000453.1:0-5214 GCF_003997375.1 Mesorhizobium sp. M5C.F.Ca.IN.020.29.1.1
AATTATATACGTGACAAAGCATGAGCGATCAGATAAAAACGTCGGGACAGGCCGGCACTGAAAAAATGGAACGCTTGAAGACGGAGCTAGCTGAAAAGGTTGCCCTCTGGGAGTGCAGCGGAGTACTTGCGAAGGAGTTCGCGGACGAGCTTATCAGCCTCGTCTTTCGGCATTATCCCCACGGTCTGGACGCCGAAGAAAAATAGATTAAGCGAAAGTGCCGACGCTCGCCCGGCCAACTTCTCAATTTGCTTGACCGTGAATTTTCGCGTGTCCTGTCTGTGTTCCTTACCGTGAATGATCTTTGAGATAGGGAAAGACGTTGCGTCGGCTCGGAGGTCAATCGAGCCATGGATGCACCAATGGCGCTGCTCCGCGATCTGCCAAGCCTCCTCAAGCAATTCGGTCAGTTGGGGAAGATGCTCGGCTAGATCGGGGTGGTTGGCGAAAGCCTTCTTAAGGTATGGCGGCTTTCCCTTGAATGAGATTGGGGGAACTGGCGCAACTTGGTTGCCTTCGTATCGCTCGTGCACATATCTTATGACGAAATCCATCGCGTATTCGGCTGACGCCCAACAGACAGTCAGAAGGCCGATTGCTGCAAACGTGTTTCGCCTATCCTCTGGTAGATTGGCTAATCCCGAAAAAGAGACCGACGAAAAGCGCTTCAACGAGACGCTTAAGCGGATGCTGAAGACGCCGCCGAAGCACCATGATTCGACCGCCCAAAAGAAACCTGAAATCAATAGTAATAGCAAAAAGCAGCGGGATAATTCGGCAAACGATTGCAAATCCTAACTGCTCAGGTGATAAGTCCCCAGTGTCCGGGGGAAGCCTGACAGTGCCGTTTATACCTAAAGAACAATTGCCGGATGACGGCACGTGCCCACCTCCTGCCGCAGTCGAAATGACAGGGCGGTTTATCAGGCTGGTTACCGGGCCAGAAATAGACGAGATGTTTTGCCACTCTCACAACGCTCTGGGGTTGCCTCTGCGTAAAAAGGCAGACCCGTGTATTTGGGCGGCATGTTCTCTAATCATCTACGATGAAAACTGGGGGGATGGGCCTCTAGCTCGCGTGCGCGATTTTGCGCAAAGCGTTGGCTTGCTCAGACACAAGACTTTTGGGGCGATCATTGATATAACCCCGGAGTCTGGCGTTGGACACCGTGGGACGGAGGAGTCGCCTCACGTGAGCTTTTGGATGGCAGCGGGTTTTGATCCGGTGGGGGCGATTGTTGAAGTGGTGAGCCTGCTATGAAGGCTCGCAACAAAAGACATGCGTCTTACGTCCAGACCTTGGTTTACTATGACGGCCCCGTCCTCGCGCTCTTGCAGGATCGCAAGGGCAATAATGTTGTCGCCTTTGCCGTCCCAGATGGGATTGAAGGGTTTGACGAGCCGTTTATAGCAAAGTCCACAAGCCCCAAGCTTCTCTCAGACTATCTTCGGCAGAGGATCGATCTAAGCTACCTAATGCGAGAGCGGCGGGGCGGTGAGCCTTATCTGTTTGATTGGGCAAAGTTCGAAGATGAAGTCCAGCTCGTTCCCGCCGAAACGGTGGTCGAGGATGTGGCTGACCTTTTGCCATCCCCCGGCTTTTTTGCTCGAAACCACACTGAGCAATTCAAAGGCATAAAGCTTTCGCCGCTGGCGAGCCATACTTACAGGATCGATGGCAGATGGTCCGCGAACGACTTCTCCCGGTTTTATGCCAAGCTTGATGACCTATACAGCCTGTTCTCGTATCTAGATGAAGTCAGGGATGCTACTGGGCCGCTCGCCCAAAAGCTGGTCGAAAAAATTGCGAAGTACCCATGGCAGCGTGGCGGAAGCTATCTGGGGTTTTTTAGGGATATCGCGGCAGACTCCAAAGAGGATTATCCGTTGCAGGTGTCGAAGATAAAATATGCCTCGCCGGGCGTCATTGAGGTCAAGGGAGTTAATAGCTCTCTTTTGCAGATTGACGCACTAGTTGGTATATTCGATTCAAGCAAATCTGACCTTTCAAGCCTTTACCGAGAACTGCATGGGATCTTAGACCGAGATGGCGTTTTGGGCACAGACGCCAAGGAATTCTCTAACAAAGTCACGGAGAGAATGGCTGAGGACAGGGCCGACAGGCTCTTGGAGGGCCTCAACGTTACCAATCCAGGCGCGGTGAAAGGCGCCTGCCAACATCATCTTGTGCCATATTCGAAGATAGCATTGGCTATTTATCGTCGCGGTGAGGAATTCCATCGCTTTCACGCTGAAGGCCGGATGCGCCTTCCCTCAGAAGTTTCTTCCTCAGGGCGATAAGTTTTCGCGCCTTCTGCTTAGGCGAGACCGGCTTCACCAATCCGCCGATAGGTAAGGCGCTTGCCTTCGATCTTGGCGAGCAACTGGTCGTGGCGTTCGGTGTCGGTGATCTTGAGTACGGTGCGGCGATTATAGCGGAAGTCGAACTCGGCAAGGTAGCGGTGCAAATGGGCCTCGCCGCAATGCTGATAGACACCGACCATGCCGCGCTTGAAGACCGAGAACACGCTTTCGATTGTGTTCGAATGGATCGACGCGCCATCCTCGTAGCGGACGTATTCGCCAGCGGAATGATTGGTCGTCTTGTGTGAGGCGTATTCTTCGCCAGTGACTGTGTAGAGCTTGGACTGGTCGGTGTAGAGCGTCGAGTTGCGGTCGGCATTGCGGACTAGGATATCGCGCACAACGGCCTTGGTGGCGTGCTGGACGTGAACCATGCGGGCTTTGCCGCCGCGCTCGACAAGGCCGATAACGGTACGCTTCGGCTTCATCTTGCGCTTCAAGCGCGGCTGGCCCTTGCGCTACGGCGAAAGGTAATCGCGGTCGACGCGTCCAATGTAGGTTTCGTCGGCCTCGACAGTCTTGCCTTCGCCGCCAAGCGGGCCGCTGGACTTCACGTCTTCGGCCATCGCCTCACGAATGCGGTGAGCCATGAACCACGCGGTCTTGTAGGTGACGCCGAGCATACGGTGCAGCTGGTGAGCGCTCATGCCTTTCTTGGACGAAGCCATAAGGAACGTCGCCAGAAGCCACTTGTTCAAGGCGATCTTGGAACGCTCGAACACGGTGCCGACAGTCACGGTGAACTGTTCACGGCATTCCATGCAGTTGTACAGGCCGGGACGGTGAGCCTTGCCTACCATCTTGGTAATGCGATCCGCGCGAGCATTGCCGCAATGCGGGCAGTTCGGGCCATGCCGCCAGCGCTGCGCCTCAAGGTGGATGCGGGCGGCTTCGGCGTCTTGGAAGATTGCGCTGTCGAGTTTCATGGCTAGGTGCTCCCTGCCATCTTTCTAGCAGAGTGGCCGTACTTTGTCACGTATATAATTAGGAATATAATCCTGATGCCTATGTGAAACGCAAGCGGGTCTGTTACCTAAAGCCAACCATTTCGACCGGCTATGTACATCCACGCACCAGAAATGAAGGTTGCGGCGCCCAAAATAGCGCCGAGATAGAGCCGGCCTTCGCGGGACGGACCGGCGCCTAAATAGAAGGCCGTTGCGAGGAGCAACAAGCCAACGCACATGATGCCGATCCCAATTCTCCGCATGTAGCCCTCAGCCACCTTTATTCTTCTCGGAAATCCTGCAGCGAAGCATGCCGCAAATTCTCCTCGCCGCGTAGATGCTTCACGCGGCCGATCAGCCCCGGCTTGACCCACTGCGTTGCCGGCCGTTTTGGCATGTCCTTGGGCGGTGGCCCGGCGTGTTCCTGCACTCGTTTCCAAAGCCGTTCGCGCATCTCGCGATTGACGCTCACGAAGGCACTGCCGACATATTTCCGGGTGCCTGGGTCAGCCATCAGAGCAAACGCGGGCTTGCCCCTCTCGCGTTCGACGCCGAGAAGTTCAAATTCGCTTTCGGTGAAGGATTTTGTCTTCAGCCAATTGGTGGTCGGGCCACTGCGGTATTTGCTGTCTCGACGCTTCGATACCATCCCTTCGAGGCCCGCCGCGTCGATCAGATGATAGATCGCATTAGCCTCGCCCGGCATCGTCTCACTGAACTGGATGCGGCTGTCAGACCCAATAAGGCCGGCCAGGACTTCCCGCCTGTCCTCCAGCACCATGTCGCGCAAGTCCTGACCGTTGAGATGCAGCAGATCGAACGCGACGAAATAGAGGTCGTGCTGGCGTCTGGTGATTGCCTTGCGCAGCGCGGCAAAATCCGAAACGCCAGCCTCATTCACGACGACGACTTCGCCATCGATGATGGCACTCTCGACGCCCAGCGTTCGGGCCGACGCAGCTAGGTCGCGGTATTTGGAGGTCCAGTCGAGTCCGCGGCGGGTGAAAATCCGCGCACCGCCGGCATCGATGATGATCTGGGAGCGGTAGCCGTCGAATTTGGCTTCATGCATCCAGTCATCGCCCTGGGGCGGCTTGGCAACCAAGGTAGGCATCATCGGCGGGACAAACTTCAAACGCATGCATCGACTCGCAAAACCGCGATTCAATTAGCACGCGCTTAATTAGTTCCGATTTTAACGAAACGTTGACCGCGCTGTCCTATTCTGGGACAGCGCGGTTAACCCCAAGGGCTGCGCAGGCGGCTCCGGCAATTCAGCACCCCGCCTCACTGCCGGAGCCGCTTCCACACTCCTCTAGAATACCAGCAACGGTTGAATCAACTGTTACCGCACGTGCTTTCCAGTGCGCTTTCCCAGTCGTTAAACTTTGATGGAACAGGGCCTCGCCTTCACGGGTTTGACGCTGAGAAAAGTCGATCTCAGCGAGGAAGCATGGCCAAGATAACATCTGCAACGCCTGGGCCGCGCTCAAGCTGGTTCGCATGGCCATTGAACAGACATGCCCTGCCGGCGTGCTGCCGAGCGAAGAAGCCGTCCTGCTACTTTATGGGCCAGAGCCGGTGCACGAGGGCGAAGCCCTCGCGAAGGCAATCATTGAGACCGTCGGAAGGCTAAACCGGTAACGGCTATGGAGAGAAAGCCCGCGCCTCTGGCGGAGAGCGCGGGCCCCCGATCGGGTTGCGTCCCGATCTGCAGGGGCAGCGGGGGGCATGCCCACTGGTCACAGACAATTTTTAGAAATCGCTAAAGTTCCGGCAAGAGGCTGTTACTGCGGGCGCAATAAGACAGGCGCGATCTCACTCCTCCTTCTCCGGCTTGAACCGCCTCACCACCACCTCGAACACGATATCCGAAATCCACATCGCCGAGACGCCGATGAGG
>NZ_RZSW01000454.1:0-5213 GCF_003997375.1 Mesorhizobium sp. M5C.F.Ca.IN.020.29.1.1
CAGATCACCATACCGGCCCGCGGCTTCTTGAAAGGCCGCAAGGAAAAGGCCTGAGAGAAGAACGCACTCGATCACCGGGCACATCAGGTTGGAAGGCTCTTGCATCGAGGGCGGCAACCAGAGAAGATCGACGATCGGGACGCTGAAGCCATCGCCGAAGCCGCGACACGGCCGACTATGCGATTTGTCGAGCTGAAGACGGCGGAGCAGCTGGACATCCAGTCGCTGCATCGGGTTCGTTCAAGGCTGGTGGGCGCGCGCACGACGCTGACCAACCAGTTGCGCGCCATTCTGCTGGAGCGCGGCACGACTATCGCACAGGGACGCCGCAAGCTCGAGCAGGCTGTGGAGGCATTGCTCGCCGATCCGGACTTCATGGCCGGCCGCATTCGCCGCCTGCTTGCGGAGATGCGGGAGGAATGGCTTGATCTCGACCGCCGTATCGAGGCTTTGGATCGGGAGTTCGTCGAACTGGCCCGCAACGATGCAGCCGCTCGGCGCCTGACGTCGATCCCCGGTATCGGTGTTCTCAATGCCACCGCTCTCGTCGCCGCTGTAGGGGACGGCTCGTCCTTCGCAAGAGCCCGTGATCTCGGCGCATGGCTGGGGCTCGTGCCCCGGCAACATACCACCGGCGGCAAACCCAGGCTGCTCGGCATCTCCAAGCGCGGCAACAAATACCTGCGCACGCTGCTGATCCATGGGGCAAGGGCGGCCTTGCCGTCGCTGGCCCGAAGCCAGACGTTGCTGGGCGCGTGGCTGCGTAGCCTGCTCGTCAGACGGCATCGCAACACAGTGGTGGTGGCGCTGGCCAACAAACTCGCCCGCATCGCATGGGTGATATTGCGTCGCGAGGCACCCTTCGAGGCCGACCGAGCCACGGCAACCGCCTGAAATAATTAGGTCAGCGGCGACACGAATGGACGCCGCCCGACCGATGATGTCTGCGAGAGGACTTTGAAAGATGGCCTGACGGTCGAACCGACGTTCTGGAAGCCTGGTTCAAAAGATGGCGCTTCGACGCCGTGACTTTTATGAGGCCCGGAGCGTGCGGATCTCCATCTTGGCGACGGCAATCAGCCGACACGCCGTATACGTTGATGCAGACCAGCCGCCATCAGAAATAAACCTCTTGCCGACGGGCGGGCCATACGTTTTTGAATGTCCAGCCGTGGCCGCGAAGCCAGGCGCTCAAGGCGCTGCGGCTGATCCGCACCGACTGCTCGGCGACCAGCCGCTCCACCATCTCGTTCAGCGTGATGTCCTTGCGTTCCTCGATCAGCCCGACGATGAAGGCTTCATGCGCATCGAGGCTGGAGGCGCGGCGGCGGCCCTGCGGGCGTGGTGCCAGTTCGCCGATCTTCGCCCGCGCAATCCAGCGGATCGCGCTGGACACTCCCACGCCGAACCGCGCCGCCGCTTGCCGCGCCGACATCCCCTCGTCCGAAGCCTTCAAGACCCGCGATCGAAGATCCCCGCTCAATGCTCTTCCCATCGTCCACCTCCATCGAGGTGGATGTTGAATCAGCACAAGACGCAGCTGTCACATCACAATCGATTCATCGATCACAGGACGTGCTCTAGCGTCCTTGCCGAAACAACACCACTTTAGGACCTCCGCACGTCAGCAAAAATTCGATATCGGGCCAACCTTGTACTGCCTGAATTTCGTCCCGGTTCAAAAGGTGCCAGCAAGACCTTTGTTGCCTTTTCGAGAATGATCGGCATTCTCGCCACGGATTCGGCAGGCCGGGCTTGGTCGGACCATCTGCAGGATTCTTTCAAGACCGTTGGCGAACTGAGGGAAGCTCTTGGCGGGCGATTTGGATGCGAAGCGTTGGAAGAGCGATGTCCGTGTGGAACTGGGCGGACGCCTTCCACCCGAGCGGCGGCCGAGTGTCTTCTCCGCATCTGGCCGACGGACTGGCGGGCCGCGCCACAAGAAGGCCCGCGAAGCCTGCATCGCGGTGCTGAAGGGCGAGCAGCCGCCCCGTTTTGCGCGGCAGGCTTTCGTCGAGGCCGCCCGCGAGGCCGGAATACTGGTCGTGGGCGTTTTTCCCGGCTGACGCGTCCAACGAAGCGATCGCGAGGCGGCGGAATGGCTGCTCTACGGCCGTCGCCGACGTCGACGTCAGGTCGCAGGATCATGTCGCGGTATTTCTAATGGTTGCGGCAATGACATGGGATGCAAAAACGGTCGGAAACCTAGCGTCAACTGCTCTGTCTCGGGTTTTTAGGAATTTGCGACAGATAGTACGCAACAAGCAGCCGGCAGACTCGGGAAGTCCGGCTATCGCCCAACGGCAAACGCTGAAAAGTCGAAGGTATTCACATAATAGCGGAATGCGGCCTGCGCCTTGGACTGGTTCGTCAGGTTGGGGAAGATCAGCATCATTTCATAGGGCGGAATTTCCCAGCCGGGTAGCAGTTCCACAAGCCGGCCGACCGCGACGGACGGCTGGCACACATAGGCGGGAAGGAGTGCGACCCCGCCGCCCGCGATACAGGATTGCAGCAGAAAGCCCATCGAGTCCGAAGTCGCGGCCGCAGGCGGACGCATGACGATCGGTGTATCGTCTGACGAGAACACCCATTCAGGCTGCGCATCATGCACCAGGCAGCGGTGATGCAGAAGATCGGTCGGTTCCCGCAGAGGACTGCCAGCCGCCAGATAGGCCGGGGCGGAGACGAGAACCCGTTTAATCGATGAGACACGCCGCACGATCAGGTCCTGACCTGTGGTCGTGCCAACGCGAAAAGCGAAATCAATCCGCTCGCGGATAATGTCGAGATGCCGGTTTGTGGCGATCAGCTCGACCGCGATCCGGGGAAACTGCGTGGTAAATCCGTGTAGGAAGGTCGGCATGAAATAGCTGGCTGTTACTTCCGGGCAGGTGATCTTCAGCGTCCCGACAGGCTGTTCCTTCAGATTGGTCATCGCCATGTCCGCAGCCGAGACCTCTGCGCGAACGCGGCGGCAGTATTCGAGGTAGACCTGGCCGCTGCCGGTGAGGCTGACGTGCCGGGTGGAACGGTTGAGGAGCCGCAGTCCCAGGCGTGCCTCAAGCTGGGCGATTCGCTGGCTGACTGTGGATTTGGGCATCCCGAGCCGCCCTCCGGCACGGGTAAAGCTGCCCGTTTCGGCGACTTCGGCCAAAATGATCATGTCGTTCACGCCGTCCAAAGCGCCGCATCCTCTTTCGTGTCGCTGCCATTGTGCAATAGCACGGACAAAATGTCCGTATAATCAGAATTGTTGGAACGTTCTCGGCTCGGTAGCCTCGGCGCGCGAAGGAGGGGACGTGAAAATGTCGATCAGCCAGACGGCCCCAAAGGCGGACAGGGTGGGCATCGCCGTTGCGGCGATGGTTTTCACTGGCCTGACGCTTTCCATCGCGGACGCGATCATCAAGGTCACGATCTCGGCCATGCCGCTGTCGCAATTCATTTTCCTGCGGTCCTGCGTCACGCTGCCCTTGTTGATCTCGATCCTGAAATGGCGCTTTCCGCAGGTATCGTTGCGCCCAGCCTATCCTGGCTGGGCCATCGTGCGAAGCAGCCTGCTTCTGTCGAGCCTGCTGATCTACTACGCTTCACTACCGCGCCTCGACTTCTCGATTGCCGCGGCCGTCTATTACACGATCCCGCTGTTCATCACCCTTTTTGCGGCCTTCGGGATCAGGGAACCCGTCGGGGTGCAAGGTTGGATCGGAGTCGGCCTCGGCTTCGCCGGTGTGCTGCTCATGCTGAAGCCGCAGGCCGGCGATGTTGGCATCCATGCCGTGATGCCGCTGGTTTCCGCGATCCTTTACGCTCTGGCGATGGTGCTGACGCGCACCAAGAGCCGTGGCGAAAACCCCTTTGTTCTGGCGCTGATCTTCAACGTGATAGCGATCGCTCTTGGGGGTGGCGCGAGCCTAGCGACCGTGATGGCTGGGAGCGAGGGCGCACAAAGCCTCTTCGTCGGCGAGTGGATTCCAATGGGCTGGACACAATGGGCCCTGATCGGGCTTTTGAGCATGATGATGCTGATCGGCAGCGTCGGCACGGCCATCGCCTACCAATTGGGACCATCCTCGATCATCTCGACCTGGGACTTTTCCTATCTGGCCTTCGCAGTGCTATGGGGCATCGTGTTGTTCTCGGAACGTCTGGATGCGGCTTCCATGCTCGGTATCGTTGTGATCGCGCTGGCCGGGATTATCGTCATCCGGCGTTAGCGGCGATATATTGGAGCACCGAGGGCAGGACGGCTTCAGGCTCTTTGTGACTGTCGCAAAACTCCTTGACCTTCGCACGCTGCAAAACTCTGCGATGACTTTAGTGCCTTTCGAAACCTTCCATGGCTTTGACGGTATGCAGGCAGCGGTCACCGGCGAGGGATTCCGGCAATCGAGTTGACCCCTTCGCGTTTTAAGGAGAGGGTCAGCAACACGAGACCGAGGCTCGCAACAGACACCGACAGATAGACAGAATGGAACGTCCCGAAGACGGATTTTGCGAAGTCACCAACGAATCCCCCAGAGTGCTTGAGAGGCCGAGAAGGGCATTTGCGACGTCAAAGACGGTTGTCGACGCGGCGGGATCGAAGGACTTGCTGAGGCTGGGAAAAGGCGAAACATCGAGAAATAGACCAGCCCATATAGGGCTGCTGCGGCCATCAGGCTGGTCGTATTGGGGTGGAAGAACGAAGACAACAACACAGCGAGGAAGCGGATCGTGAGTGCTGTCCGGATGCCGGCGCGGTCGGCAATGAAGCCCATTGCGAAGCGGCCTCACATGCCGACAAAGCCGATTGGCGACCACTCACCGCCAAACTCATTGGCGCAGCGACGTTTCTATCGGGTCAGGCGAAGCTTCTTGAATATGCCGCTCATCTCGTTGCCATGGCACGGTCAATCGCCCTCTCAGTCTCGCCATTGACGGAGTTGCTCTTCAAGCGTGCGCCGGCGAGCTCGAGGAGCGCGCAGGCTATCTCTTGCTGGGTCCAGCCGGATTCCGCTGCCCGCTCAGCCAATTCGTGGAAGGCCGGTTCCAAGGCGAGCTGGCATTGAAGGCCGCGGTCCGGATGGTCGGCTGGGCAGCTTGGTTCCACGATCGCCATGCTTGATCGCTTCAATGCAGGCCATGGGCTCTCGCCCCTCTCCTTTTGCCACACGAGGCGCGCCAGCTCACGTGTTGTTGTTGGTGTGCGCCACGGCAACCGCTTCATC
>NZ_RZSW01000455.1:0-5207 GCF_003997375.1 Mesorhizobium sp. M5C.F.Ca.IN.020.29.1.1
CGCGTCCAAGAGCGGGCCAGCAAAGACCGCGCCAGCCACGACCACGTCCAAGAAACCGGCGGCCGCGAAGGCCGCAGCCGCGCCGAAGGCCAGTGCGTCGAAAGCGAGCGCGTCGCAGGCAAGTGCGCCAAAACTTCCCGCATCGAAAACGGGTGCTGCACCGAAGAGCGCTGCGTCAGCGGCAAAGAAAGCCGCGACAACAAAGGCGGCGGCTGGCAAAGCCAGCAATCTGCGCCGCCTTATCGGCATCGGCCCGGCCAACGAGCGACTGCTCAACGGGCTCGGAGTCACAACCTATGCGCAAATCGCCGCCTGGACGGCCGCCGACGTCAAGCGAATCGAGGAGACGTTGAACTTCGACGGCCGCATCGAGCGTGAGCGCTGGATCGAGCAGGCGAAACTGCTTGCCGCCGGCGATGAGGAGGAATTCGCGCGCCGCTTCCCGACCGGGGGAACCGCGAGCAACACCTGAATTGCCTGCCGGTATCGAGCACATAACAGACCGGCGGTGCCTTCGAGGTGCCGCCGGTTTGCTTTTGCACCAAGGCTGCCTTTGCGTCTTGAGACGCCGCTCTCTCGATTGCGCGCGTTCGAGCCCCCATATAGAGCGATAGCTGGCGTCATCGATCGCAGCATCCGAGTCCCATGCCCCTGCCCTCTGCAATTTTCAGAAATGACGAGCGCGCGCATCAGCTCGTTTTCGACCGTCCGGCCGACATCATCGTGGCGCATGAGGCGGAGGATTTCCTGCCGGCGCTGGAAATCGCCCAGGCCGCGCATGACGCCGGCAAATGGCTGGCCGGATATTTCTCCTACGAGGCCGGCTACCTGCTCGAACCGAAGCTCGTTCCGCTGCTGCCGGGCGGACGCCGCGCCCCGCTTGTCTGCCTGGGGATCTTCGACGCCCCTGTCGAACAGGCGGTCGTGCCCAGCAACGCGCCGGCGACCAACGGTCCGATCTTCGATGCAAGGGCTGCCTGGTCTTCAGAAGACTACGCAAAACGCTTTGCGCGGCTCCACAATCACATTCGCAAGGGCGATTGCTATCAGGGCAATCTGACCTTCCCAGTTCATGCGCAGTGGTCGGGCGATCCATTGGCCGCCTTCGACGCGCTGACGCAGCGCCAGCCGGTGAAATACGGCGCGCTGATCGCACTCGGCGATCCGGTCGTCTTGTCGCGTTCGCCGGAACTGTTCTTCGAGGTCGACGCCGAAGGCATGATCGAGACGCATCCGATGAAGGGCACCGCCCCGCGCGGCGCGACCAAGGCGGAGGACAAGCGGCTGAAGGCGTTCTTGCGCAACGACGAGAAGAACCAGGCTGAGAACCGGATGATCGTCGATCTCCTGCGCAACGATATCTCGCTGATCAGCGAGGTCGGCACGCTGGAGGTGCCGGAGCTTTTCCGCATCGAGAGCTACCCGACCGTCCATCAGATGGTGAGCCGCGTGCGGGCCAAGCTCTTGCCCGACCTCACCATCCGCCGGATCTTCGCTGCGCTGTTTCCATGCGGATCGATCACCGGCGCTCCAAAAATCCGCGCCATGGAAATCCTGCACGACTTGGAAGCCACGCCGCGCGATGTCTATTGCGGCGCCATCGGCTGGATCGCGCCTGGCGGCAGGATGCGCTTTTCGGTGGCGATCCGCACCATATCGCTCTTTTCCAGTGGCGAAGCCGTCTACAATATCGGTGGTGGCGTCGTCTTCGATTCGACCGCCGAGGAGGAGTATCAGGAGTGCCTGCTGAAAGCGCGCTACGCGACGGGAACACCGCCGATTTCGAGCTGATCGAAACCATGCGCTGGCAACCGGGCCAAGGCTTCCTCCGTTTCGACCGCCATTTGGCCCGCCTTTATGGCTCGGCAGCCGAACTGGGTTTTGCCTGCGATCCGCAGAAGGTCGGCGAGATGCTCAGGAACGCCGTCGACCGGCCGGACATGGCCTTGCGCACACGCCTCGTCCTGTCGCGCAGCGGCAAGGTGACGGTCTCGGCGCTGCCTTACGAGCCGCATGCAGCCGACAAGGTGTGGAGACTGCAACTGGCGCGGGTGCGGCTCGATTCAAGCGACACGCTGCTGCGCCACAAGACGAGTCGCCGGGACACCTATCAGCGGGCGCGAGCCGAATATCTGATCAGCCGGGCCGACGAGGTGCTGCTGGCCAACGAGCGTGGCGAAATCTGTGAGGGCACGATCACCAATCTCTTCGCCGATTTCGGCGACGGCGCGCTGGCAACGCCGCGGCTCGATTGCGGCCTGCTGCCTGGCGTACTGCGCGGCGAATTGCTGGACGAAGGCCGCGCCCGCGAAGCAATCTACACCTTGGATGATCTGAAATCGGCCAAAGCGCTGTTCGTCGGCAATTCCCTGCGCGGATTGATCCCGGCGCGGCTGGGCTGAAAACGCACCGAAAAGGCACCAGACGACACGCCCATGACTTTGTCTCGAGCATGGTTTTGCTTTGCGAGTTGGGAAGATGCGTCCGGCACGGCAAGAATGGGCCGGACGCGCGGCAGCCGCTTGGGAGGAGCGACTATTCGCCTTCGTGGGTCTGACCGGAGCCGCCGACGGAAACGATGTTGAAGGGTTTGCCTTCGACAGCCATGTCGCCGGTTTTCTCGAACGATGTCGCATCAACGAGACGCAGCACGCCTTTCAAAGGATCCGTAACCACGATCCTGTCGCCGGCGACCGCGACGCGCGGCCTCGGCTCGCTCCAGTGACCGTCCATCGAATAGGGATCGGTCAGCTTGAGCGAGTTTGCGATCTCCCCCTTCACCACGTCGAGTTGGTGAAGCTGGCCGTCCTCGGTGAAGACGTAGGCGAACTTCGCACGAACGGCATCGACCACGAAATGCACGCGGCGCGTCGGAAGGCTGATCAGCCGGAATGCGTCGCTCTCGACCGTCGGATCGATCAGCACCACCTTGTCGGCGCCGTAGTTGCCGAGGAAATATTGCAGGCCTCTGCCGCCGATCAGCGTCGTCGTTTTGCCGTCCGGCAGGCTATCGGCATAGGGTAGGTGACGGATCGCCGGGGTGCCGTCGCCATCGGTGACAACAAGCAGACCGGTCGCGCAGGCGAAAGCCAGGATATTGCCGGAAGACGCCTCCCCGTGGAGGTCGGGGCAGGCGTGGATGCCGCCGATCGGCGCGCCGGCTTCGTCAGCGACCCTGATGCCGACCGGGAGTTCGTCCGGCTTTTCCCTGTTCGGCTCCGACAGGAGAACATGGGAGCCATAGGCGACTGCGACGCCGTGCTGCGGCGCGTCCGTCTTCACTTCCCTGAAATCCGATTTGGTTTCCAGAACGGCCTTCTCGGAGATGATGCGGGCGACACCTTCGCCGTCGAAAAAAGCGGCGAGGTCTCCGTCATGCTCGACGAAATGCGACGGCTTTTTGCCTGCGATCTCGACGCCGGCAAGCTTCGGCGCTTCGACGTCGATGTCGCCGTGCTCGCCGTGGTCCTCGAAGGAAATGCCGCTCGCGATCCCGGTAACGACGCCGGCCGCGCCCTGCACGGCGAACACGGTCCGGCCGCTTTCGCTCCGATGGAGCGATGCCGGCCCTTTGAGATGGAACGTGTCGAGCTTTTCGCCATCGACTGCATCGACTACGGTCACCTTCGGGTCCGCGTGATCTGAGATGAAGAGGCGCCAGGCGGTCACCTCCTCGGCATGGGCAGCACTTGTTGATAGAGACAGAAACAGCGCGATGGCCGTGGCTGACGCCCAATTTGTCCTCACGGTATTCTCCTTGTTATCACATAACTGATTGTGGTCGACGAAGAGGCGGATTGCTCCGTGGCAGTCAGCTTCCGAGGATCGCGCCTTTCATCGTCGTGATGTTGTGCCGCATCATCTCGAGATAGGTCGCAGCCGGGCCGTTCCTATCCGACAGGGCGTCGGAGTAGAGTTCACCGCCGACTTTCTGGCCCGTCTCGCTGGCGATCTGTTCGATCAGGCGGGGATTGGTGACGTTTTCCACGAAGATTGCCGAAGCCTTGTCTTGCCTGATCTGTTTGATGAGGGCCGCGACGTCGGAGGCTGAAGCCTCAGATTCGGTGGAGACGCCCTCCGGTGCGAGGAATTTTATGCCGTATTCGTGCTCAAAATACCCAAAGGCGTCGTGGGAGCTGATGATCGTGCGCTTGTCCTCGGGAATCTCAGCTACAGCAGCTTTGATCTCCGCTTCCAGTCCCTCGAGCTGCCGGCGGTATGATTGGGCATTGGCCCGATAGTTGTCACAGCCGGCCGCATCGGCGGCACAGAAGGCATCGGCGATGTTCTTCACATAGAGTTCGGCATTGTGCACCGACTGCCATGCATGAGGATCGGACTCGCCGTGATGATGGTGCCCTTCCTCACGGCCCTCTTCCGCCTCCGCGGCGTGCCCTTCCCCGCCCTTGGCGGCCTTATCCTGTTCGTGGTGACCTTCTTCCTCGGTGTTGCGCAACACCTCGCCGCCTTTGGTCAACTCCACGACCGGCGCCTTCGTCGCGCTCGCCTCGACGAGACGCTCAAGGAAGCCCTCGAACTGAAGGCCGTTGACCAGCACCACGTCGGCAGAACCGACGGTGGCCGCGTCGGCCGGCTTCGGTTCGTAGACATGGGCGTCACCATTCGGGCCGACCAGCGTGATGATGTCGACACGGTCGCCGCCGACATTCTTGGCGAAATCGGCGATGATCGAGAAGCTCGCGACAACCTTGAGGTTCTCGGCCGCGGCCACCGACGGGATGATTGGCAATGATGTTATGACGCCCACCACGGCGGCAAGCTTCAGCGTCCAGGACATTCGATACTCCTTCTGTTCAAGTGGCTCTGTGGGGACATATGCCGGACGCGTGCCGAGCACACTGCGCGCCGGCAAAGATGGAAGAATGTACGCCATCCGGACCGGATGACCGCCGGGCCGGATCATTCCGTCGGGATGGCTGTTGTAGCCCAGCGTGAGGTCCTGAAAGGTCACACCGACCGCCATTTGCTCCATCTCCACGGAAAGCATCAAAGTCAGCCCTGCTCTTGACGATCGGTTATGTTATGTTATCACATTCGTCAACCGAAAACGTTATGTTATAACTCACGGGTGACCATTGTGCTCGAAACTGCGTGGAACACTAAGGAACAACGGATGCCTGGACGTAATCAGCAGTTGGTTCTCGGTGCGCTCGCGCGCTCCGAGCGGCCGATGGGGGCCTACGAAC
>NZ_RZSW01000456.1:0-5204 GCF_003997375.1 Mesorhizobium sp. M5C.F.Ca.IN.020.29.1.1
GGCCGATTATGTGCTGGAGCGTATCCGCCAGGCCGAAAGGGTGTTTGCCGACGAGACGTCGCTGCCGACCCTTGTGCAGGCAGCGGCCAGGTGAAGAAGGCGTGGTTATGGGCATACGCCCGCGATGATCGGCCGTATGGCGGAACAGCGCCGCCCATGGTGGCCTATCGCTTCGAAGACAGTCGCGGCAGCGCGTGTGTCGCACGGCACATGGCCGGCTTCACCGGTATCCTGCAGGTTGATGGCTACTCCGCCTACACGAAGCTCGCCAAGGCAAGCGCCGGCGCCAATGACGCCGTGACGCTGGCGGGATGTTGGGCGCATCTACGTCGGCGCTTTTATGAATTGCACGTCAGCGGCGTCTCGCGACTGGCGACACAAACGGTCGCGACAATGGCTGAGTTGTGGAAGGTGGAAGACGAAATCCGTGGTCGCGATCCAGCGGTTCGCACGACGGCGCGCCAGGATCGGTCCGCAGCCATCGTCGCCGACCTGCTCAGGCTATGGGAAAAGGAGTTGCCTCGCATCTCCGGAAAGTCGAAACTGGCCGAGGCGATCCGGTATGCCACATCACGGCGCTCAGTGCTCGAGCGCTTTCTCACCGACGGGCGGGTCGAAATCGACTCCACATGTCGAGCGCGCTATCAGGCCCCAGACAATAGTCAGAAAAAATAGTCTCTTTGCCGGTAGCGAAGGCGGTGGGCGCGTATGGGCAACCATAGCCACGATGTTGCAGACAGCAAAAATGAGCGGCGTCGATCCGCTCGGCTGGCTCCAGCAAACCCTCGAGCGAATTGCCGATGGCTGGACGATCTCTCGTATCGATCAACTCATGCCGTGGAACTTCAGTCCGGACACGCCATGAGCTAACCGCTTACCATGTTCGGCCGACGCCAGACAATATCGCCATTGTTGCGCCTGGCGGGCAATCCAGCCCATGCTCTAGGAACCACATCAGAGCCTGCCGGGCACTGCCGAGTTCGGCGACGTTGTCGAACACAAGAGTGATGGCCTTCTGCACGCGGCGATCCGGATCCTTCTCCAGGCGATCACCGACCTTTGCGAAGCCCACAGGGCCTGCAACAACGAGTTCACCGCGGCGGGCCTTTTCGTAGCGGGCCGAGAGCAAACGCTGGCGCAGAAGATCGAGTTCATACTCGTTGAGACTGCCCCCTTCAATCCCAGCAGCAGCCGATCATTGCCCTGGCGCGGCGCATAGACCGTCTCCTGGTCGATCAGCACAGTGTCGACGACGCGGCACATCTCGATGAGCTGCTGCCAGTCGCGGCTATTGCGGGCAAACCGCGATACCTCCCGTGCCGCAACCGCCCCGACCTTGCCGAGAGAAACCTCTGCGATCATCCGGTCGAAACCGGCACGTGCAACGCCTCCAGCGGCCGAACGGCCGAGATCGTCGTCGAATGCGAGACCAACCGAGCGACGTCAGGCGATCGCGCATCGCATATTGCAGGGCGCTGCTCTCGCGATTGTGCAGGACCTGATGGGCTGACGACTGCCGCACATACAGGATCGCCTTGCGCTCCAGATGGTGCGGTCTGATCTTCTCATGCATCATGACGCACCTCCTCCCGTCCGGGAGAGCGGTCGCCGTCGAAGTGATCGAGAATCAGGCTGACAATCAGCTTCGTCACTGATCGGCGCGTCTCGGCGGGCAGCGACGCCTGCCATTGCGGCGTCTGCACCGTCTCGGCGTCGTTCAGCTTCGAGAACAGATCGAACTCGTATGTCGTGGGCAGGCGCGGCATGGACATCTCCCCGATTCGCGTCGTGACGTCGTGAGAGCCCAATGCTGCGCCCATCTCCTGCGATTGCGATGGGGCGTCCGTGTCCCGGAGCAGTTTCGCCAGGGTGCCCAATGCGGCAAGGTCGACGTGCGGAGCAGTCGTGATGCGCCAATTCTTGCGGAGGATCCGATCATCCTCCCAGGAACCTCCAGCCAGCGATCCGGTACCCGGCCAGAAAGACTGCAGCGGAAAACCTCTGCGTCGTCTGCGTCGTTCTTGTCGATCACTTCATGAATATGGACCTGGCGACCCGCCCAAGGGATGCCATGGAAAGAGAAGCTCGCGCTCCGGGCCGGTCCCGTGGGTGTTCCGTCGCCGAGTTGTACAACGAGGAGCGCCCGCATGGGGCGATCAGCCACAAGGCCCCGATCTCATTGATCAATCGAAGTCACTTGGAAGCATGACGTCGGGCCAATTCTTCCACTGGCCATTCGTCAACATGATGCTTGAGAGGAAAGTCGACCCGGTCGCCCTCGATCATAGAAAGGTAGGAGCCCAGGTTGAGTTCGGCCGTGCCCGCCACGTGATTGAAACCGAGCGGCGCGGGTTTCCCCGTGTTGATCCAGTCCCGCAGGTCTGCGAACATTGCCGACCATGCGAGGCTGTCCGCATCCTCATAGTTCTCCTCTCGCGCTCCGGAGGAGGAGTACACTCTGAGCTTGTCTTCGGCGAGGACTACGATCGCGCCGCGGCTGCCGGTAAGCGCCATTGTTACGCCGTCGTTGAGATAGTGGATGCCGGTCTCGAGAACCGCTCGGCCGCCACCGGGAAACTCCATGTAGGCAACCGCGTGATCCTCCATCGCGTGGCCATAGAATCGGCGATTTGTCACGCGCGCCTGCGCCAGCACCCATTCCGGCATATTGTCATCATGAAAGAAGCGGAACATGTCAAACCAGTGCGAACCCCATTCGCTCAAGTCCCAGCCATCGCCAATCGCCGCCGTTACAACTAGGCGCTCCCCGATCTCGCCCGAGGCGAAGATGTCCCTGGCACGGGCAAACGCTTTCATATAGCGCCGATAGTGAGGGACAATGATTTTGGTGCCCGACGCGGCGATAAGCGCTCGCAGCTCCTTGAGTTCAGTTGGTGAGGCGACGAACGGCTTCTCGCACACGATGCCTCTGACGCCAGCAGCCACACACGCTTTGATCATGCGGAAGTGGAGTCCGACGTATGTGCAGATGCTGACCACATCGGGCTTAGTATTGAGCATACCCTCGATACTTAAGTAGCCAATAACGTCAAACTTCTCTCTGAAGTTCTTTAGATGGTCCGCGTCGATATCGGCCGCTGCTACCAATTCGAAACCTGGCGTGCTCCGATACGTGCGAGCGTGGCAGTAGCCGATACCCATTCCTTCGGCCCGGCCAACGCCGACGATTGCAGCACGAAGGGGTTCAACCTGTTTCACACTAATAACCTTTCTATTAGGCGCCGACAGCTTCAACGAAGCGCGGCAAAGGCAAGAAACTCGCGCTCGATGCTGTCCGGGTCGGGCCACCCGTCATGAACGACGATGCGATATTCGAGGTTGAGTTTGATTTCTTTCGCAGCGCCGGCGGCTCTGCCGGAAGGGAGAGTGAGCGGGAAGTGCGATTCTCATGCCAGCACTTTCCTGAAGTAGGCGACCGTCTCTTTCAGACCGTCTTCAAGCCGCACGCGCGGCGCCCAGCCCAATGCAGCCGCGGCGAGATTTATATCGGGCCGGCGCTGCTTCGGGTCATCCGCCGGAAGCGGCAGGAAAGCAAGCTTTGATGACCCGCCGACGATCTTGAGCACCTGTTCCGCAAGCTCCAGCATGGTGAATTCGCCTGGGTTGCCGATATTGACCGGACCTGTGAAACCCGCGGGACTTCCCATCATCTTGACCATCCCGTCGATTAGATCGTCGACATAGCAGAAGCTCCGCGTCTGCGACCCGTTCCCATAGATGGTGAGAGGCTCGCCCGTGAGCGCTTGGACGATGAAATTCGACACAACCCGGCCGTCTTTGGGATGCATACGCGGCCCGTAGGTGTTGAAGATGCGCATTACCTTAATTTCAAGGCCGATCTGGCGATTATAGTCGAAAAACAGGGTCTCCGCACAGCGCTTACCCTCGTCATAGCAGCTTCTGGCGCCGATCGGATTGACCCGGCCCCAATACGTCTCGACCTGCGGATGAATTTCCGGATCACCATAGACCTCCGACGTCGATGCCTGGAGGATGCGCGCCTTCAGTCGCTTGGCCAGCCCCAGCATGTTCATGGCGCCGTACACGCTCGTCTTCGTCGTCTGGATCGGATCGTGCTGATAATGAACGGGCGATGCCGGGCACGCAAGATTGTAGATCTTGCCTACTTCCACGTAGAGAGGGAGGCTCACATCGTGCCGTATCAGTTCGAAATCGGGATCGTCTATGAGATGGCGGATGTTGGCCTTCGAGCCGGTAAAGAAATTGTCGACGCAGAGGACATCGTGGCCCTCTGAGAGAAGCTTGTCGCAAAGATGAGAGCCCAGGAAACCTGCGCCGCCGGTGACCAGTATCTTGCTCATTCTTCAGCCTCGCTGACCCGTCGATTGGTCGCACCCTGGATCAGAGCGATTTCTGCCATTGCCGCGCAATCAAAACACGCGGATAAGCATTCCCGCCGACCCAAAGCAGTTTCGGCCCTTCTCGCTTAGCTGCTTGATGCAAGCCGTCGCAGTCAATTTCTGCCTTCTCGTGAAGTTCACAGAGCACCCGCTGGTACTCACTGCCGCAGAAGTTGACCGCCTCGCAATGGCTGGTTTCACCAACCCACCTCCCATGGCCGGGGCTTGCCGTGGAAAACCACCGCGCGAACGCCGGCCGGAACGCGGCCGAGACGCTGAACGTCCAACTTGTACGAACACAGTTGACCAGGGCAGATGTCTTCCCACAGGCGCCAATTGACTTCCCGGCAGCTCTCAAGAAACTCCTGATCGGAAGCGAACCGCTGCATGTGGTCGTCGGGTGCCGCTGTGAACGCCTCCCACACCGCGGCCTTGATCGATTGCGGGATCGCCATGATGCTGCTTTGAAAGCCCCCCGGCCACCAACACTCGCGCATGATCACCGGACCCTCGACCGCCGCCATATCCGCGAGACTGCCGACAATTGAAGTGTCCAGATCGAAAAACAGCCAATCGTCAGGCAATTCCGGACGGAACAGCTCCATCTTCGCCCACCAGCCTGGCCACCCGTACCGGAGCGGTACCACCTCGACGCCCTGCACGTCGACGTCGGAGAAGCAACGGAACTTGGCGTCGGGCAAATGCTCGGTCACCTGGTTCAACAGACGGACAACATGGCCCGGCTCGAATTCGCCGCCCGAGCGGAGGACGAAAGCAATCGTCTTCGTGCTGTCAGGACTTTCTCGAGCCTCACCTTTGGAT
>NZ_RZSW01000457.1:0-5190 GCF_003997375.1 Mesorhizobium sp. M5C.F.Ca.IN.020.29.1.1
ATGCTGGCCAAGACGTTGCGCCGGCTAACGGCGCGGCCGGATGGCGAAACGCCGATTTTCCTGATTGCCTCGGAGCGGCACGCCGACCGCGTCCACGCCGATCTCGCCGGCCTCGACCTTTCCGGTGGCGGCCCCTTGTTCGAGCCGACCGGCCGCAACACTGCCGCCGCCGTTGCCTTGGCGACCCTGCGCACCTTGTCCGAATATGGCGACAGCCTGGTGCTGGTGGTGCCGTCCGATCATGAGATCACGACTGCACGGCAATTCTGGCAGAGCGTGGAAAACGGCACCGGCGCGGCGCGTGCGGGCCGGCTGGTGGTATTCGGCATCAAGCCTGGCCACCCCGAGACCGGTTACGGCTATATCGAGATCGCCGGCGAGAGGGATGGCATCTGCGATGTCTCGCGTTTTGTCGAGAAACCGGACCTCGCGACCGCGCAGAATTACCTGGCTGCAGGTAATTTCTACTGGAACACCGGCATCTTCCTGTTTCGCGCCAGCGCCATGCGCGACGCCTTCGCGGCTTTCGAGCCGGAGATATGGCAGGCCACCGAGATTGCCTACGAGGCCGCGACATCAGATCTTTCCGGTCTGTATATGCCTCTGGAGCTCTACGCCGCCATTCCCTCGACGTCGATCGACTATGCGATCATGGAGCGCGCCAGCCACATCGCCATGGTGCCGGCCGGCTTCCGCTGGAACGATCTCGGTTCCTGGCAGTCGTTGCTCGATGTTGGCCCGTCCGACAATGACGGCAATGTCATCGTCGGCGATGTCGTCGCCATCGACTGCGAGAACTCCTACATCCGCAGCGACAGTCGCTTGCTCTCGGCCATCGGCTTGAAGGACGTTGCCGTCGTCTCGACCGCCGATGCCACCTTCGTCGCCCCGGTCAGCCGCAGCCAGAACGTCAAGAAGATCGTCGAGCAGCTCGAAAAGAGCGGTCGGCTGGAAACCAGGTTCACGCCCGCCGCCGACCGCGTGATCGAAAGCGGCGCCTGGCGCCGCCGTGTGCACCACTGGCTGTTTGAAGAGACGGTGCCGCTGTGGTCCACGGTCGGGGTCGATGAGCGCCATGGCGGTTTCCACGAGGCGCTCGGCTTTGACGCCACACCGCTGATGAAGCCCAAGCGCATGCGCACCATGGCCAGGCAAGTCTACGCCTTCGCTGTCGCCAAGGCGCGCGGCTGGGACGGGCCTGCCGACCGGTTGATAAGCCACGGCCTCGAATTCATGGCCAGAAACGGCCGCACCGACAATGGCGGCTGGGTGCGCACGCTCAATGTCAACGGCACGGTCGCCGACGCCGCCGAGGATGCCTATGATCATTCCTGCGTGCTCCTGGCGCTGGCGCATGCTCATATGGTCGGCAATCCTGATGCATTACGGCTTGCCGAAGAAACGTTTTCGTTTCTCGACGAGCATCTCGAGGATCACCGCATGACCGGCTTTCTCGAAACGTCGAGCGGCGCGGGCGACCGGCGTTCCAACCCGCATATGCATCTGCTCGAGGCTTTTCTGGCCTGGCATCAAGCGACCGGCGAGCTCGCCTATCTTCGCCGCGCCGCGCGCATCGTCGATCTGTTTCGCAGCCACTTCTTCGATCCGGAAAGCTGGACGCTGGGCGAATATTTCGATGCCGAGTGGAGACCGGCGGAGGGCGAGAAGGGTACATGGACGGAACCCGGCCACCATTTCGAATGGGCCTCGCTGCTGGTCGACTTTGCCGGGCGCAGCGGCCAGAGTGAACTGACCGGCTTTGCCAGAAAGCTCTATGCCTCAGCCATCGCCAACGGCCTCAATCGCGCCACTGGCCTTGCCTATGGTGCCGTCTCGCGGCAAGGTCTGCCGCTCGACCGTGTCTCACGCAGTTGGCCACAGGCGGAAGCGATCAAGGCGGCGATTGCGCTGGACGGTTCAGGCGGACCTGACCTCAAGCCCGAGATCGAAGCGCGTGTCGGTCGCCTGTTCCGTTGGCACATCGACCCGGCACCGCTTGGCCTGTGGATAGACCGGATCGACGAACGTGGCCGCTCGCTGGCGACCGATGTGCCGGCAAGTATCTTTTACCATCTGGTCTGTGCGCTGACCCAGTATCTCGACGGCACCATCGGCAAATCTCGATAGAGCGGCTGGCAGAATAGGAAGTCTCTTCGATTGAAATCGGTCTGTTGTCTTTCGAGCCAAACATCGGTTTTTTGGGCCCATCAGCCGCTATCGATGCGACCAAACAAACGGTGTGGTTGCGCGGGCGTTTCCGTTGGCGATAGAGATGCGTACTTGGCCATCGCGGAGTAGGATATTGTCGCTCAAGAATATAGGCTTGCTTGCATTTGTTGCCTTGGCGTTTGCGGTTGGCTTCTTTGTCATTATCGTGGAAAAAGGGACGCCTGTTCGTCCGCAACCCCCAAAGCGACAAGCGGCACTTGAGCCGTTTGAGGGCAAGCTTTTCGTCCAGGCGGTCGATGATCTTCGCGTCGCCGGCCGCAAGATTATGCTGTGCGGCGTGGCGTTTACCAAGCCAGGATCCATGCGTGCCATGGTAACGGAGGCAGCGCGCCGGGATTACCAAGGGCTCGCTCTGACCTGCAAGCCGGTCGGCACGGGGACACCTTGCGACGGCAATGTCGCCTCAAAGTTTGGTGATGCCATCGTTGTGCAGTGCCTCACGTCCGATGGCATGGATTTAGCGGCGAAACTTGCCGAGAATGGCATCTTGTGCGGACAGCCAGCGCAGGCCGGTTCGACCTACAAATCTTGCCTATCAGGTTCGTAGCTCACGGCTCGCCAGCTGCCTGTCATAAAACGAAAGACAGAATGTGCGATAACGCCCCACGTAAAACAGAGTTGGCCACAATCCCTGTACCAAGCATCGGCGTGATGGCGGCCATCAAAGGCCGCGAAATAAACTTGCCTTTCCTACAATTTCCAGCGGGGGCGGCGCGAAAATGGAAGATTCAAATCTGCCAAGTGAGTGTGTCCAATGAAACACAGCGGAAACCAAAAAGTCATTTCGCAAATGCGAAACAGGTTGGAATCAAAGCAGAAAGCTGTTAGGCGCTTACTCAATACCTTAGTGCTTGGGCGGGGCCGAGGTACGGCGGGAAAAAAGGATCGAAACGAATGAACCTTACTGTAAAAATTGCGTTGGCCGGATTTGTCGCCTCGATCGGCTTCGGCCCGGTTTCGTCTTTCGCTCAGGACACGTCATGCACCTGTACGACACCCTATCAGGCAGCGGCGAATTCGATTGGTTCCATCGGGCACGCCAATGGCGACGTAATGGTTTCGCAAGCCGCTGGCTATGCCCCGGCCAAGTCGGGAAATGCTCTGGATTTCGGCAGCCGCGTAGTGGTCGGTGCCAGGGGATCGGCTTCCGTCAATGTCGGTGGCTGCAACCTGGATGTGCCTGCGAACTCAAGCCTCGACATTTCTCGTATCGAGAACAATATCTGCCTGAAAGTTGTCGGCTCCGAGCAGACGGCTGCCGCCGTTAGCTCCGAGCATACGGGTCAGATTCCCCCGGGTGGCAACCAGTCCAACCAGTCCAACACCCCGCTCTATATTTTTGGGGGCATGGCTGGTGCGGCCGGTATTCTTGCCGCAACGCAGGATGATGGCGACGGCAACGGCGGCGTTAGCCCTTAGGCTCAGTAGATGACATAGCAGAGGCGGGTGACTGCCTCTGCGAATTCTGTCGCCGGTGCCTCTGTGCCTTAGCTTTGGCGCGCTGGCTGGAGCCGGAGATGTTGATGGGATTCATTAACAATACCGCTTTATTCCTTGAGTTGAAACTGAATGCGCTTCGTGCTGGGCGAGTTCGTCTCGCGCCGCTGGGTGGTGCTGTGACAGGTGGCGCGGCAGTGCTGGTTATCAGCTTGCAGAATGACGACAGCGCTGTCGGCGAATAGCTTGGATCTGGCATCTACTGCATTGCATGAGCTTGATAGATGCGTCATTCGCTATCGTGCGGGTGGCGCATTTGCCTATTATCGGGGAGAAGTCGTCACGTTGCTTCAGTGCGGCCACAAACGCCAATGATCGACCTGCATTCCCACATCTTGCCCGGTCTTGATGACGGCTCGCCCAGTCTTGCTGAATCGCTGGAAATGGCGCGGCTGGCGGTGGCAGATGGAACGACGCATATGGCGTGTACGCCGCATATCGTGCCGGGCATGTACGAAAACGGATCAGCAAATATTGCCCGAGCAGTTCAAGGTTTGGAGCAGGCGCTACGCCGCGCGGCAATCCCGCTTGCTCTTTACGTTGGGGCCGACGTGCATATAGCGCCGGATCTTCCGGAGCAATTGGCGCAAGGTAGCGTGCCGACCTTGAACAGATCTCGTTATTTTCTCTTCGAACCGCCGCATCACGTTTTACCCCCAAGACTGGAGGAGCTTGCTCTGCGCCTCATAAACGCCGGGTTCATTCCGATTCTTACCCATCCTGAGCGGTTAACCTGGATCAAGGCAAATTACGACGTTGTCGAGAGGTTGAATGCGATCGGCTGCCTTGTTCAGCTTACCGCAGACTCGATTGTTGGTGCTTTTGGGCGCACGGCGCTTTACTATTCGGAAAAGCTGATTGACGAGGGCAGGGTAGATATTATCGCATCGGACACCCATGGCGCCACCCGTCGGCCGCCAGGGCTTTCGCAGGCAGTCGCCGTTGCCGCGAAGCGATGTGGGGAAGATGAGGCCCGCAATATGGTGTTGAAACGTCCAGGCGAAATATTGGCGAACCGGCCTCTCGAGCCGGTTGGAAAGGCACGCTCGAAGAAGCCTGGCCCCGGCAACGTTGGTCGCTTTGCAGGATTGGGTCGTTTGTTGAAGGGCGGGACCGCGTGATGGACGTTTTTCATTTCGCAAAAAGCTATACGGGCACGATATGTGTCTTGCTCGGTTCACTCGCAATATCTGCCTGCACCAGCACCTCGTCGACGACATCGTCTTCGCCGACTTCGGTCGATGCGCTGCAACTGACGTCATCGTCGGCGCCGCTCTCGGGCGGCGGCGCCCTGCAGGTCGTAAAGGAACTGCCTGCGCCGCAAAATACCCAGAACGGCAATGAGCAGCCTTTGTCGCCGAACGATGTGCTCGAGGTGAATGTGTTCCAGGTCGACAATCTGAACAGAATCGTTCAAGTCGATGCCGGCGGGCAGATTTCGCTTCCCCTTATCGGGACCGTCAC
>NZ_RZSW01000458.1:0-5166 GCF_003997375.1 Mesorhizobium sp. M5C.F.Ca.IN.020.29.1.1
GGCTCGCGGATCGCAACGCGCAGGCGCCGGGAAGCTTCACCAGCCTGCAGCCGGCCGAGCGCCGGGCCTATTTCAGCGCCGCCAAGCGCCAGAGCCGGTCGCGGGAGCGTGCCGCCAAGGCCGCCGGCGCGCTGCAGCCAACCACCGCGAACATACGCGAGGCGCTGGCCGATGCGGCGTTGATGATCCTGGCCGTCGACGCGCCTGGCGCGGACCTGGTTCGCGAGGTGCTGTCCAACGTCTTCAGCAAGCGGCCAGGCGTTCCGGTCACGGTGCAGATGAAGGCCAGGTCAGGAAAGTTGCGGCCGAAGCTGGTGGCGAGGGAACGGCTATGAGCGATTTCGAATACGACGAGCGGCCGATGCGGGTGCATGAGTACCGGGCGCCGGGGCCGGTGGCGCGGCAGTTCCTCAACACGCGGGATCTGATCCGCTTCATCATGGGGCCGCAGGGGTCCGGCAAGACTACGGGCTGCCTGTTCGACGCCATAGCCTGCGCCAGCGCCATGCCGCCAGGCAAGGACGGCCACAAGCATTTCGCCGGCGTCGTCATCCGCGACACCTATACGAACCTGTGGGCGACGACGATCCGCTCCTGGAACAAGTTCTTCCCGAAAACCGTGGGCAAATGGTCGGGCGGCGAGAACCGGCCGGCGGTGCATACACTGCGCTTCGACGACCCGATCGCCTCGAGGGCGACCGGCCGGCCCTGCTACATCTTCGTCGAAATGCATTTCAAGGCGCTGGCAGACCAGTCGATCGAGGACGCGCTGCGCGGCGCGGAATACACCTGGGCATATATGAACGAGGCCGACCGCCTGTCCCAGGATGTTCTGACCTTCCTGATCGGTCGTATCGGCCGCTATCCCGGCCAGGACATGTTCGACAAGCCGACCGACTTCTTTCGCGGCATCGTCGGCGACGTCAACCCGCCCGACACCGACAGCTGGATCTACCACACGTTCGGCGGCAAGCTGCCGGCGCGGCACAAGTTCTTCAAACAGCCCGGCGGCCGGCACCCGCGCGCAGAGAACCTGGCCGGTCTGCCACGCGGCTACTACGACGACCAGGTCGCGGCGAACGCCTCGAAGCCGTGGTGGATCAAACGCATGGTCGACGGACAGTTCGGCTATTCGCGCGACGGCATGCCGGTCTACGAGCTCTATGACGACGACAAGCATTGCTCGGAAACCGAGCTCGAGCCGATCCCGGCGCTGCCGTTGCGGCTGTCCTTCGACCAGGGCATCACCGGCCCGGCCATGCTGGTCTCGCAATACACGACGGTCGGCCAGCTGCGCACGCTGCGCGAATTCGTGCCCGGCCGAATGGGCGCGCAGCAGTTCGGCGAGCAATGCCGCCAATTCGTCAACGCTCATTTTCCGGGCTACCAGGTGCATCCGGCGTCCGCGGTCGACCCTGCAGGCATGTCCGGGGCGGTGCGCGAGGATGCGCATTTCTCGTGGGCCGAGACGGTGGCGCAGGCCTCCGGCTTCCACCTGGTGCCGGCCGAGACCAACGAGCTCGACATCCGCATCGACGGCGTCAGCCAGATGCTGGCGACCGACATCAAGGCCGGCATGCCGAGCTTCATCATGGATCCGCGCTGCCTGATGCTGCGAAAGGGCTTCAATTCGGACTACCGGTTCAAGAAAAAGCAGAACGGCGAATTCGAGGACAAGCCGGAGAAGAACGCGGCATCGAACCCGCAGGACGCGCTGCAGTATGAGGTGATGTCGATCTTCGGCCGCGCCGGCATCACCCAGGGAGCCGCCCGCAAGAATGGCATCCCCTCTGCCCGTTCGACGATGATGGGCCACAATGGCGGCCCGCCGATGACCGGTCTGCCGCCCGGGCACCCGCTGGCGCAGCAGCCCGCCGGCCCGATGCTGCAGGCCAATTTCGATGTCTTCAAGTTGTGATCTCCGGATCCGCGTGGCGCGGCCGTCAGACCTCGTCGCGCTCGCCGGCGGCCGGCCGCTGACGCGCCAGCACGGCCGGGCATTCTCGCTGCAGCTCGACGGCGAGGCATGGACGATGACGCTTGATGGCGCGCCGATCGGTGCCGCTGGCTTCTGGCCGGCCGATGGTTTTCGCGAGGCGTGGCTGATGCTGTCGCCGGCGTTCCGGAAGAAGTCGGTGCTGCCGGCGGCGCTTCGGATGGTGGCCGACCATCTGCAGACGCATTTCGACCCGGTGCTGCCGACCGTTGCGGCCGTCGACCTCGACAACCGCGGCGGCCGCGCGATCGCCACGCGGCTGGGCTTCATCGACGTCGGCGACCATCCCCAATATCCCGGCGCCGCCATGTTCGTGCTGGTGCGGACATGAGCCCCGATAAGTCTACACCCCCGAGCCCGCTCCTATACTCGGCCCGCATTTTGGAGCGCGCTCATGGAAGGCATTGCAAAACTGTTCGGCGGAGGCCGGGACAAGGGAGCGGAGAAGGCGGCGAAAGCGCAGGCCGAAGCCGCCCACGCCGAGGCCGAGGAGGCCAAGCGCCGGCGTGTCGAGCAAGAGCAGCAGACCGCCGTCGCCGGTCAGGCCGGCAGCGGTTCGGTGTTCCTCGCCAATCGCGGCACGCGCTATTCAGGGCTGAAACCCTCGCTTGGCGGCTAGTCATGGCCGCAGAGGCTCCGGAACTAAAACGGCTGAAAAAGCGCTGCGACGACGCCTACACGCGCAACCAGTATCACCAGCGCTTTACCGACGATCTCTATGACTACGTCATTCCGTGGCGGCAGCCGTCGTCGGAGATCGGCCAGGGGGCGCCGCGCACCGACAAGATCTACGACACGACCGCGCCGACCGCCGCCTTCCGTTTCGCTGGGCGTATGCAGCGCGACCTGACGCCGCCGTTCCAGACATGGTTCGAGCTGAAGGCCGGGCCGTTCCTGCCTGACGACAGCGAGAAGAAGAAGCTTAGCGAAGATCTCGAGAACATCAGCAAGATCATCGCCGGCATGATCCATGCCTCGAATTTCGATGTCTCGAGCCATGAAATGTACATGGACCTGTCGCAGGCCAGGGCGCGATGCTGATGCTGGAAACCGACAAGTTTCCATTCCTGGAATATTTCGCGGTGCCGCAAAGCCAGGTGGCGCTGCGCTCGAATGGCCGCGGCTTCAACAACGGGATCTACTGGAAATCGAAGTTCCCAGCCGGCGACCTGAAAACGATGTGGCGCAACGTGCAGATCCTCGACAAGGATCTCGAGCGCAAGATCGACAAGACGCCGGAGGAACCGCTCGAGATCGTCCAGGCGTCCGAGTACGACCAGGCCAAGGATCGCTGGAATTTCACCGTCTACTGGAAGGACGGCAAGACGATCCTGCATGAGAGCTCGACCAAGCTTTCGCCCTGGCTGGTGCCGGGCTTCTACAAGGTGCCCGGCCAGGAAAAGGGCATTGGCCCCGGCCTGATCACCATGGGGGCGACCAAGACCGCCAACAAGGCGCGGGAGTTTTCGCTGAAGGCGGCGGCATTCTCGCTGCTCGGCCTGTGGGCTTACCGCAATGACGGCGTCTTCAACCCGGCGACATCACCGATGCTGCCTGGCGCCATGTGGAAGGTGCAGTCGACCGGCGGCGCCTTCGGCCCGTCGCTGTCCAAGCTGCCGGTGCCCGAGAATTTCGACGTGTCGATGTTCGTGCTCGAGGATCTGCGCAACGAGATCAAACAGGGCACGTTCGACGATACGCTGCCGCCGGAAGGGGCGACGGTAAAATCGCCGACCGAGATCATCGAGCGCATGAAGCGGCTCGCTGCCGACCTGTCAGGCGCTTATGGCCGGCTCAATCGCGAGCTGGTCAAGCCGGTGGTGCTCTACAACATCGACGTCGCGTCGCGCCGGCTGCCGGGTTTTCCGAAGATCGACATCGACGAGCTGCTGATCAGGATGGAGATCACCTCGCCGATCGCGCGCGGCGACCAGGCCGCATCGGTCGAGGCCGACGTGCGCTGGCTCGAGCTGCTCAACGCCTTCGGCGGGCAGCAGATGATGATGCTGGTGGCGCGTGTCGAGCGCTTGCTGCCCGATATCGGCAAGAGGCTCGGCGTGTCGGAGCTCAATATCCGCTCTGACGAAGAGAAGGCGAAGATCCAGCAGGTCATCGCCGGGATGATCGCACAGCAACAGCAGGCGGCCGTCGCACCAGCGGCCGCCTGATCGTTTTTGAAAGGAGGGTCCACGGATGGAACCCTATGGCGGTATCGGCACAGGCAATGTGCTGGGTTTGAGCGTCGACCAGCTGGTCGACGCGATGGGGCGGCAAGGCCCGGATTTCTTTGCCAATCTTGAAGGCCACATGAAAACGCAGGCCGACAAGCGGCAGCTCGAGCTCGCCGTGCTTGCCCAGGACATCGCCAACACCTTTGCCTCGCCTTCGGGCAAGGCCGTGCTGTTGTGGATGATGGAAAAAACGCTGCTCAACCCGACGCTGCCCGTCCAGTACGGCAAGAGCTTCGAGGAGCTCGGCCCCTGGCGCGCCGGTCGCGAGTTCGAAAACGCCTTCGTCTTTCAGATCGTGACTGCAATCTATCAGCACCGGATGGCACAAGGAGCCCAGGCATGAACCGTTTGCTTGAAAAATATGGACTTTTCAACATTCCCCGGAACACGGATCCGGGCGGCGGGGGCGGCGGCAACCCTGCGCCGAACCCCGCACCGAACCCCGTACCAAATCCGGCGCCAAATCCGGCACCGGCCTGGACGCCGCCGGCGAATGCGCCGGCGCACCTGGTCGACGCCAATCCGGCGGCCGCCTATGAGAAGCTGCTCAACGCCTACCTGCCTGCGCGGCAGATGCTCGACAGCGTGCCGAAGGCGCCGGAGAAGCCCGACGCCTACCAGCTGACCCTCGAGGGCGCGCTGGCCGGCTATGGCGATACTCTGAAAAACGATCCGATCATGCCGGACGCGCGCAAGCTGGCGAAGGACGCCGGGTTGAGCACCGATCAGTTCCAGAAGTTCGTCGGCGGCTTCATCAACATCATGCACGACAAGGGCGCGTTCGCGCCGATGCCGAGCGACGCCAAGATCGCCGAAGGGCTGATCGATGCTTCGCTGCAGGGCCAGGCACGCGCCGAGGCCGTCACCGGCGGCACCAAGCGGCTGACCGACGCGCGCGCATGGGTCGACGGGCTGAAGGACGACACATCGGGCTATAGC
>NZ_RZSW01000459.1:0-5162 GCF_003997375.1 Mesorhizobium sp. M5C.F.Ca.IN.020.29.1.1
AAATACAGTTTCTCCATCGCCTATGTTTCGGCGCCGGAGCTCACTTCTTTTTGCCGTACTCGCCATTCTGCCTTTGGGCGGTTGCGCCAGCTGGCAAAAGCCCGCTCTTTCCGTGCAGGAGACATCTTCCCCAGAGTTGCTCAGCGCCGATCAAATCGATCCGGCTATGCGCGAACGCATTTTGCGCGAAGTTGGTCAGGATGTTCAAGAGCGGGCTTTGCGGGATGAGGTGAAGCAGCACCCGGACAATGTTGATGCGGCGATACGGCTTACAAAAGCCTTGGTGGCCCAGAAGCGCCCGCACGAAGCGGTTGAGGTGCTCGACAGCGTCTTGGTTGCAGCCCCAGCAAACGTACGTGCATTGAATGCGAAGGGCGTGATCTTGGACATTGAGGGGCGGCATGACGCGGCACAGGCCCTGTATCGGCGAGCTCTCGAAACCGAGCCAGGGAATCAGATGGTGCAGCATAACTTCAATCTGTCGCTTGCCTTAACGGCAAGTCCGAACAGCCAAGGTTAGCACGATCGCAATAGGTGGGCACAGCGCATGTGCAGCCTATTCCCCGGCTCGAGACGCGCTCGGCTCCCATCATAGATGGCCTCTGAAGAGAGCCATATCTGCGCAAAGCTGTTGCTCCAGATCTGGCCGGCAGAGGTCGGCAGGAGAGCCGGATGACATCTCTCGGCCACCCGCAAGGCCATCCGCCTCGCTTCGTTGCCAGAGCGCCTTCGTGGTTGCCCGCGAGATACGCTCTCCCTTGCCCGTCACCGTCTCGCAATGCGGCGAGCCACCTGGCTTAAAGGGGTCGACCGAGCGCGCGATGCAGTAGCATGAATACGTAACGCAGCGACAGACCCGCGCGCGGTGTCGATGATCAACTGGCGCTCTTGCGAGACGAAATGATTTTCGCAGCCACAGCCGGATCGTGTTGCGCTTGTGCTGGCCGTCCCTGCCATTAGAGCACGGTGATAGTAGCTGGATCTATTCTGGAGGCATCAATGGTGTGGATGCCCTCGATCCAAACAATCGACTGTTGAATTCGTCCGCGTGACGAAATTAGCTGCGGCAATCCGACTTCCGAAGCCTACAGGCGCAAAACCAACAGCGTGAGCGCTGCGGACCCGGAGGCGGGCTGCAAAGTGCAATCACCAGCGCTGATACGCGGCAAGTGACGAATGTATCGCTCGGGCGACTCCCGTGTGGTGCACGGTTGCCCGCGAGGTGATGTGTAGCAGCTTGGCGCCCGCATGGCAGTCAAGCTTTAGCGTTCACGAAAGCAGAAATGATTTGAGACCAAGCAAAAGACCGGTTTTTTTAGGCTGTATCGCTATATTCGAGCGGCGCCTCGGCCGAAACCGTTTTGAGCGCCCTGTCGAAGGCCACCAGTATAATTCTTCGCTGAATTCGTCTCGCGCCAAGGTTCGCGTCACCGCCGAGAGCGTGGCCATCGCCAAGTCGGGGTGGCGCCCGACCATCAAGGGTTCCGCGAGCGTTGATCACTCAAGCAGCCACCTCAATGAGAGGAATGATGACGCGCGTTTGACTTCCGGCAAGTATGGAGTCGAGATCAATCAGACGCTGTTAGACGGTTTTCAGGCGAAGAACAGCGTCGCCGCAGCCAAATCGCAAGTCAAGGCTTCTGTCGAAAGCCTGCGCAACACCGAAAGTAACATCCTGTTCAACGCAGCCCAAGCCTATATGGATGTCGTTCGCGATCCGCTGCCAGCGCACAGGTTCTGATGAGCGCTGCGACTTATCGCCAAATCATCTGCGATGAGCCGGGCAAACTCAGGCCCGCTGCGGTCTTAGCGAAACTGCTGCCCTTGAGCCACGATACGGCAATCGCGATCGCGTCGGCCAGGCATCCAGCCATCCTCGCGACTCAGTATCTGGTTGATGCAGCGGCGTTTTCGGTCAAATCGGCAGAAGGCGGCAGGCGCGACCGCTCCCATAATGCAATACGCTGCCTCTAGGCCGATGGACGATGACGGGATGCGTCCCCGAGACTTCAATGGTGGAGGAGCAGCGCACCCGTCGATCCATTTGCTTTCAGCAGCAACCGCCACTATGTAGCGACACTTCGCCCGACTGTGTTTCAAGCTGCCCGGAGAAGTTTATGACAGAAGAAGCCCACAACACCGACATCCTCATCGAGCTCACTGCCGATGTTGTGTCAGCCTACGTCTCCAACAACCCCGTCCCGGCGGGGGAGCTTCCTGCCCTGATCGCCCAAGTGCACGGGGCTCTAAAAGGCACAGCCGGGCTCATACCGGCAGAAGAGCCCGTGCCTGTGAAAAAACCTGCTGTCCCGATCAAAAAGTCGATCGAACCGGACTACATCATTAGCCTTGAAGACGGCAAGAAATTCAAATCGCTAAAGCGCCATCTGGCGACGCACTATGGTCTGACCCCGGACGAATATCGCGCCAAATGGGGTCTGCCGTCGGATTATCCCATGGTCGCGCCGAATTACGCCGCTACGCGCTCCGCCTTGGCCAAGACCATGGGACTCGGCCGCAAACCGAAAGAGCCGGAAGCCCCGGCGCCGGCGCCGGCGAAACGGACCCGCAAGAAGGTCGCAGCCTAAATCCGTATCAACAGTCGTTCGGGAGCGCAGCAGCCGTAGGCCAATCTGCGCGGAATCAAAGGGCGGGGACGAGCCCCGCCTTTCCCGTCTAAGGGCCTCATTCCCAGAGGAATTCGCGACGGCTCCAGCAATTGCTGCCGCGGCAGTACCGGGTTGCATGCTGCGGCCGGGGCTTCGAGCCGGTCAGTTCGTCCGGAGTGTGTCGCATCCTTCCCGAGTCTTGCCCGGACGCATTACAAATTCAGCCAGCCTTGCTGATGCCCCATCAAAACCTGGGATCAAACAGCTATCCAGCATTTCCGTTGCGGCGCTGGAAAGCGTTGCACGCGACGTCGCCAATGAACCGGGACTGACGCTGGACGACTGGTGCCGCGCCTCGGCCTTCCTCGCCCGCTCGACGAGGCCGTGGAAAAGCTCTGGGGTTTTGCCTCGGACAAGGCAAGACATATTCGGGAGGGACAGCAACTCGGCGATGACGAGGCAGAGCTGGTTGTCAGCGTCGCCTGCGCTGTTTCGATCTTCCTGGTCCATCGCACGCAGCAGGTGCGCTGAACGCTCGCCAAATCCTATTCCCAGCAGCGGGAACAGCGACAAAGGCTATTGATTTCGACGCCTGGTCGAGACGCGACCGCCGACTTAAACGATCCCCCAAGCACGATAACGCCCCCTGCCGCCACTTCCTGTAAGGGGAACGCCGCAGTTCGGTTCCCGCCATCGCGGACGAGCGAAGTCGCTACATTGGTGTCGGCAGTGAATGGGACGCTGATATACGCTCTGCCATCCGGTTGAGCTATTGCATGCACGCCACACACCCGGATGATGGCGAACGCAGTCCGGCCCAGCACCAACATGTCGTCATGGGTTTCCCACGCGCCGCGTCGGTTCCACAGCAGGCGCATTTGCGATACGAGTTCCCCGATCGCGGCTACGAAGATAGGATCGGCGGCCTGCAATTCGGCGGCAACGTCACATTCTTCGTCCGAAGTGCCATCGAGATGGCCGAACAGGTATGACGCTATCCGTAGCGGCTCCAGAGCCGCTCCGCCCACTTCCTGCAAAACGCGCTCGACATCTCTATGGGTCCGGTATGAACGGATGGCCTCGCGGGCATGCGTACGCGCATCGTTCAGGCGGGAAGTCAGGTTCTCTCGGAAGCGCTGTTCCTCGTTCCGCGCGAGACGCGACAAACGGCGTATTCACACCAGAAGGCTTCGGCGAATTGGCGCTCGAGGAGGCGGACGTACCCCGCAGGCGTCTGGTCGAGCAGGATGCCAGGAAATTGTCGTTCCCGGGCGGCATTCTCTTCCACATGCGCGCATTCATGCGCGACAATGCGAGGGCTACCCGGAAGTCCTCCATATTGCGCTCGTCCGCCGCCGCGGCTCGACTCGTCGGGGTAGAATGCTAATGGCAGCACAACGAAGGCGCTGGGGCGGGACTTGAGCACGCTGCTGCGCATTAGGCGTATGATTTCGCGACCCGTGGAAAATGAACCGAAGCGGCCCGAGCCGACCGCGACAAAATATGCAACGCTCAACTGCTTCGACAAGAAATTCGGCACAGTTCGACAGCCCGCAGACACCTCCACGATCAAGGAGGTTGATTATGCCTGTTTATTTGGGTTGGCCACACGAGCAGGAATTCCCACTACCTTTGCCCCGGCGGGAACATCTCGCGTGACCACGCTGCCAGCGCCCACGACCGCATTATCGCCAATCGTGACGCCAGGCAGAATGATTGCTCCACCGCCGATCCAGACACGGCTGCCAATGCGGACAGGACGCCCGACCTGCAGGCCGGCCTGCCGCTGCTCGGGATCATGTGGATGATCGGCGGTATAAATCTGCACGGCAGGCCCAATTGCCGTTCCTTGCCCGATCGTGACCTCTACCACGTCAAGAATAACGCAGTTGAAGTTGATGTAGGCATTGGCGCCAATGCGGATATTGAATCCGTAGTCGCAAAAAAAGGGCGGACGGATGACCGTTCCGCGCCCAACCTCTCCTAGCCGCTCGGACAAAAGCTCATGCCAATGCCCCGGGGTCTGGCCTAGCGTATCATTGTACCGTTTGATCCAAGCCCCGGTGGCCAACAGGTCAGCTTGGATCTCCGGATCCGCCGCATTGTAAAACTCGCCTGCGAGCATCTTTTCTTTTTGGCTGCGCATATAGTCTCCCGTCAGGTCGTGTTCCGTGCAGTAATGCAGGAACGCACATCAAACTGCCTCGGCCACTTTGTAACTCGGTTTGCCGGCGCGCGGTCACGAAACGGGGCGATAGTCTCGTCGCGACCAGTGCGACGTTGGAGATATCGCAGATCAACCGGTCGCAGGCGCCATTACCTGACCAAGTCGGCAACTGTCCAGCGGTCGAACTCACTTTCCTGCCCATCTCAGATTGGCGCGCGATATCGAGCGGTAAGCGACCGGCGTATGTAGCGACCAGTTCCTGCCCTGCGGACATCCAACTCTCGCTCGGCGGTTTGTTTCAGAGACGCTTGATCTTGACGCCGTATTTCCTCAGCACGTAGCCAATCTGGCGCGGAGTCAAACCAAGCAGGCGCGCCGCCTTTGCC
>NZ_RZSW01000045.1:0-21384 GCF_003997375.1 Mesorhizobium sp. M5C.F.Ca.IN.020.29.1.1
TCCGATCGCTGGCCTATCTCCGGACTCCGAGCGGAGTTTCTTCAAGAGGAATTCTACTGCCCGGCGCTTTGAAACCGGCGGGGGAATGAGCGCGAAGTTGTTTCCGTTGTGATGCCGTATCCAACCCGCATCGTCGAACTCGAATTTCAGTTCCGCCAGCCTCTTGCCATCACCGTTGTTTTCTTTGAAGACTGCGTATGTGGCCATCTCCATTTCTTCAACGATCCACGAACGAACAGACATTTTGCCAGCTTCGGCTCCTTGCCGACCTATTTCAAGTACCTTGTTCAGTGCCTCCCTGTGAGGGATCAGTTCCTTAGAAATGACATCGTGCCATTCCTTCAGATGCGCACCGTCCGGTTTAAGGATGACAGCGCCGTTGGCAACAATTGCATAGCTGTTGAATGCGATCTTGACGTTCCCGTAGGCCGTTGTGCCACGTGCCGTGACGGGAATGACTTGTGACGTACTCAGCAGCCAATCGATTATCGCAACCTGCCGCGGGGTCATCATGGAATGATGTCCGTTCGAGGAGATCGCAGCTAGCGCTAGTTTATGCTGGCTGCCTTTCGGACACTTTGCGCGCGTTTGGAACAATGTATCATCCAGATCGGCAAAGACGATTGGCTGCATGGCATGATCTGCGAATTTGGCGGGTTGATCAGACATTGCACTTGATCCGTCATACATGTTTGGAATCCGTTTTCGTCAACTCGGAAAGATCCCGGGCAGATGACTTTTGTTTTGCGTTCACAGCTAGGCCAACCGCTTCCCTCAAAGCGACGGCCAGCCCTGTTTTAATCGCAAAAGTGACATTCTGTCCGCTAACAAGAATTGCAGTCACGACGCCGATCAGCAAGCCGCATGAATCGAACGCCGGCCCCGCGCTCGATCCTGGTTGAAACGGTGCGGAAATTTGGCTCAAACGGCGACGTATTTGCTTTCAAACCTTTCGGATCAAGGTAATGGCGCGATATGGCTGGATTTTTTTCGGAACGACTTGGAACTGGACATTTTTCTCCCGAATCAAATGCCGCAGCGCTGCCAGCTCAGCGTCTTCGCCGGAAGACAGGAGGACAATTTGAGGCATGCGGCGCAGAATTGCCCTTGTGGCTTCCGCAATTCCTGGCTTGATCCGATTGGTATTCTCAACGGCAAACTCTGCAGCAATTCGATTGATTGCCTGCCGCGATCGTCTCTGATGGCTTGAGCGGTCGTTGATCGTCCACTGCGCGAGATCAATATTTCGGTCCAATGCGGTGACGGCATGTGTCCATACACTGTCCACGAAAGCAGCTGAGATGTCGTGGGACATCAAGTGATCCCATCTGACTGTACCGTGAAAATCTTCCGGACCTGTGACCTCCTCGTTCAGTATCGAACGGCTGATCAGCCCGGACACGGTGCTTCCGAGTATTCCCGATGGAATGAGCCAGTCTTCGCCCGACGCCGCAAGCCACGCCCGGCCACAGGGATCAGACAGAACCACCAGCTTTGGCGGTTGTGCAGAAAATGAATGGAAGCTCCGTTCCAGCTCGGTGGCGATAGCGCCTTTGCCGGTCCAGCCATCAACAAACAGCAGGCCTTCAATGGGCCGCCGCTCAATGATGTGGCGCATTGCATTGCTGTCAATTCCGCGGTCCCGGATGACCGAAATGCCAAAGTGTTGGACGTCCTTTCCCATGCGCGACAACGCACGCTTGAGGAGAACACCCAAAGGCACCCCGGCCCGAACGAGGCTCGCCAACGTGATCGGGCCGTTCATTTGATTTGAGATAGACCGCGCGAGAGCTGCTACCTCGCGTCCCATTCTCGCAGCGCCAACTGACATCGCTTCATAGAATATTGCCATGTAGCCGGCTTCGGGCACGCTTTCGAAAGAAATCATTTCCGAATAATGGCGTAGGCCGGACTGTATCGCCGCTTCCTTCGAAGCGTTGTCGATTGCCTCCAAAGTAACGATCTTCAAAAGAAACGTGACGTCCGTACTGGGATACGTGCCCGAAATGAATTTACTTTGCGTCTTCAACAAAGTCTTCCCTTCCTCCGCCACTTACCGGAACTTCAGGCGTACGACTGCAACACCACGTGGAATGTTGGTATGATAAGGAGTCTCAATGAGAAACCACTTACTGGGGAATTACTACGGTTGCCCGTTCCAAGAAGTGCATAAGTATAGGACTTATCTCCGCTTCATTCGTCTCGGAGCACAGGAGAATTTTCACGTATTCTGACGGGGCGACATTGTACAGATAATTGAACACATGCCCGCCGTAATTGTCCTCAAATGAGATTTTCTTTACAATCGCGTGACCCACTGAAATCGGTGATCGGGTAACCGATGAGTAGTGGACGTCAGCTCCTTCCGTCTCCAATTTTTCCGCAAGCAGGAACGGCTGCCAAACGTTTTCTCCTGTACCAAGTACCAGCGTAGCGCCCGACGATGCCGCCTCACCATCCAGTTGAAGACGGTGCCGGGAGACACCCAGCCGAGCCCAGTCGATATCCTTGTCGGGCGAAATGACTTTACCCCTTTTTGTCTCAACAGACGGCACTTCCGGCGCGTTGATGTTCAAACCGTTTGCATCCCAGCGATACCGCCCGGAAAGGATTGACGCGCGCTTCACGTTGGCTGCGATCATCTGTTCGGCAGCACCATCTGACCAATCCGTAAGGGTGACGAGCACCGTACTGCGAAGGTTCGACCTGATGCTGGCAGGCAGAGCTGCGAACAGATTACCGAATGTTTTTCCGGTCGACGCTTCATCGTCAATTAAAACAAGCGTCCGGGCGTTCTTGACCATCGAGACCAGGCCCGGCACGAGCGGCCAGTGTACGAGATGTCCTGGGGCGTGACTGTGCTCCTCCTGGAACTCACAGATTAGGGGCAAACCTAGTGCGTGCCTGGTAGTGCAAATGTAAACGGTGTCGTCCCGGTCATATTGTTCTGAATATTGCTGGTGCACGCCCGCTCCCAGCCCGACAGCAGTTTCGGCCATGCCTATGAACAGGATTGGCCCTTCGAGATCGGGTGAAATTTGGTCGGCCAGAAGTTTGTACGTCTTTCGCATCAGCGAAGGCCGAACGGGACTGTGACGTCCAAGCAGCTTGGAAGCGAACAGGAAAGACCGTTTGGGATTGATGCGCTCCGCGAACCCGAACATTGCATCGGGGGGCATTAGGCTGCGATCGATTTCAACCGATATGGTTCCGCGGGCGAGTTCGGCAGAAAGATATTTTTTAAGTGCATTGTCCAAAATGTCCCACCCGGGTCTTTATAATTTGGGGCGTTGTCGCGGTAACTTCTCGTGGGGAGGCGCTGAGTAGACGCAGGTTCATGCACACCAGCTACAAACGCCAGCGCTCTACCGCCGAGCTTGTCCCCCATGCGGTGTGGGCTTTATTAGCGGTCCCTTTGGGCCTGCGCCTGGTCGAGGAAATTCTGGAGCGCGGGATCGTCGTCTCCTGTGAAACGATCCGCCGCTGGAGGAAGAGGTTCGGCCCCGAGTGCGTTCGACGACTACGCGCAAAGCGGCCCAGCCCCAATGATGTTTGGCACCTGGACGAAGTCCTCATCACCATCCCCGGGAAGAAACTTTGGTTGTGGCGGGCTGTCGATCAGGACTGCCTGGCAGCAAAGCATCATCACTGCCAAGCTGCGTTCCCGTGGAGCGGAGAAACGGCAGGTCATGCCGAATGGCGAGCACCGCGCGCTAGGGCATCAACAACAGTGCCGAGAATCCCCACCAGCCGCTGCGAAAGGGCAATTCAGTACTTCTGGGCCAATTGCCATGTCATCTCCTTTGGTTGGGGACAAAGCCGTTACAACGGCTTCCCAAAGTTGATGTGCAAGTGAGGTGCCATCCTGAGACGTAGCTGCGCGCGCTGATACTCAAGTTGGGCCGGCGCACCTTCGCGTCGCGCTCTTCCTTCTTCTCGCGTTGAGGGCAGCGCACGAAATGCAACACGTTTCGCTATGCTGCGTCTGTTCGATAGTCGACAGTTTGGGTCAATAGCGACAGTATTGTTTGTAGGAGTGAAACACCATGTGGTCGGCACCGGTCGGTCGCCTTCAGTATGTCAAGCGAAATCACGGAATGGCGCCGGCGCGCGTGCTGCCGCCCGAGCCGCTTCGACGAGCATGCCGCGGGCTGTCCACGGCCCTATTTCCTGATCCGCCCCTGGCAGGCGAGCCCTGGCACGCACTGCCTGACGCTGGGATTCAGCCCGAGCTAGCTTACAAGCTTCTGTGGCTCGTCGAAGCGGGACGCGCTGCCGATCACCCCCTTCGTCGCCAACGCGACGGTCTTGTCGACACCAGAAATGGTCATCAGCCGCTTCACGCCGTCATGGGGTAGGAACAAGAGCAGTGCGAAATCGTACGTGGCCTTTATCAACCAAAGGCAGCTACGGTTGATTTGATGATGATTCCGCCGTCCGGGCTTCGGCGCATCTGACGCCCCGTGGCGGCGCGAAAGACGCTCAGTAGTTGCAGCGCCGGCGCACGCGCGACCAGATGGTTCTCAAGACTTCTCGACCATGCCGGTTTTTCCGAACGGCGCTCCCAGACACCACGCGCTGCGAACATCGGAAGCCAATCTCGTGGAAATACAGGTCGGCATGTTGCGGGCTGATATGATGAAAGATGCCGGCGATGGTACGGCGGACGCGGGCGTTGAAGCCCTCCACCGAATTGACGTGGACGGCGTCGCGAACATACTCACCACTGGAATGTTTCACGGTCTCGTGCTTGGCAAAGCACCGGCACGACGGCGATCCGTTGCTGCGGGAACTCGGTGATGCCGTTCTCGTGCACCGGGGAAAGCCCCGTTCACTGCTCATTGCCTGCCCGGACGGCTGTGGCGGGTCTCTTTCCGTCAACCTCGATCCGCGGGCGGGAAAGGCTTGGCGTCTTTACCGCAAAGGCAACGCGATCAGCCTCTCGCCATCCGTTTGGCGCGATGGCGGCTGCAAGAGCCACTTCATCGTGTGGCAAAGCCGGATTATCTGGTGCGACCGCTTTGAAATGGGCAACCAAGAGCCGGCCTATGATGCAGCTCTTGAGGCCGACGTCTTGGCGGCTCTGGACGCCGTCAGATTCAGATCCACGCACGAGATCGCGGAAGAGCTCAACGAGATTCCGTGGAACGTAGCGCGTGCCGCACGCAAGCTTGTTGACCGCGGGCTCGCCGAGTACCCCGCAGACGCTCAGCGCGACCGCCTGCGGAAAACGTCCATGCAGGAATCCAATCCGGAGCAGCCGCGCAAGGGAGGATTTCTCGCCTGGATGCGGCGCCTTCTGTTGGGTTAGACCAAGTAGCAGCACGCGTAGCCCACTTCGAGACGTGGACAGTTCATCCGAATTCTTGGGGTGAAGTTGCGATCATTGACGCGTCGTCGGCAGGGTCGGAATGGATATCCTAGGGCACGATCGCCAATGAATCTGGGATCATGTTGCAACCAAGTTCTGTGAGAGAATTTATCCGAGCGTTGCGTGGCATCTGGACCGAGGATAGTTTCACGCTGAAGGGCGATTTCTACCGCTTCACCAACTATTCGATGAAGCCCAAGCCGATCGAGCCCTTGCCCGAGATCTTCCAGGGCGGCTCGTCGCGCGCCGCGCGCGACATGGCTTCGCGGGTCTCCGACTGGTATTTCACCAACGGCAACACGCCGGAGGAGATCCGCGAAGCAGGTCGACGACATCCGTGCCAAGGCGAAGGCCAATGGCCACAAGGTCGAGATCGGCGTCAATGCCTTCGCCATCGCTCGCGAGACCGAGGCAGAGGCGCGCGCAGTGCTCGACGAGATCATCGCCAAGGCCAACCCAGAGGCAGTCCAGGGTTTTGCCGATCAGGTCAAGAATGCCGGCAAGGCCTCGCCGGAAGGCGAAGGCAATTGGGCGAAATCCTCCTTCGAGGATCTGGTGCAATACAATGACGAGGACACGCGCCAGGCGCGCCAATCGGCCAAAGGCTAATGCGATGCTGGCTCTGAGCGGGGTCGGCATTTCCTTTGGCGGCGTCAAGGCGCTGAGCGACATTGATCTCGAGGTCAAAGACGGTGAGGTCCGCGCGGTCGCGTCGTAGCTGGCCACGCTTTTCTGGCGGCGCGAAAGCGCGTGATGCGTGTCCAAAACCTGACAGCATCAGAAAACATGTCACGTTCATTACAACCTGCCATCTTGGGCACTGTGGTGGTTTTCAATGCGCAATCATGCGCTCCCGTGCGCTGAGCGCGCTGGCACGGCCTTTGCTGATTGAGATGCGGCAACATTGGGTGAGGGCTGCCTCATCTCTAAGAGGAAGACAACCTCGCGCATAGAGTGGCGCAACCTTTGGAGAGCAACATGGTCTTGCAGATGGAGCCTCGGATCCATCGATCAAAGGTGGAGACCTGGTCGCCTGGCGAGCCCCTCACGAGCTTCCAGGCTGGCGTCGACGAATTTTGGGCAACTTGGTGCGGAACATGTGTCGCGGCCATGCCCCATCTGGTCCAGCTGCATCAATACAAGAAGAGCGGACTCGGGTTATCGGAGTCGCAACAGGCGAAATGAACAAGCTTGGATGGATCCCAGCTTTTCTCCGAATTCCGACCTCGTTTTGGTCACCGACGGCCGGCGCAACTTGGACTCTAGAACGGGGCCTGCCCCAAAAATTGTAGGTTTCGAGTGTCGCGGAGCTAGCGGCGCAGAGCTGGATGCGCATGTTTAACGAAGATTCACGTGAGAAGCACAAGCTGGTCGGACGTCGGCTCACCGATGTGATCGCGGCTATCGATGAAATCGGGGCATCGTTTCCGGACAGAATCGCGATTACGCATGGCACGACGGAACTCACATATGGTGAACTGCGAGTCATGTCGGCTAGAATCGCGAGCACTCTACGAGAGCGCTGCGCGGTGGGAGCGGTAGTGAGCTATTGTGGTGCACGAAATCCCAATTGGGCCGCTACAGTAATCGCAATTCTGAAGGGGGGCTCAACATATTTGCCGCTCGACCCATCTTCACCGGCCTTACGCATTTCATTCATGGTCGAGCAGAGCGGATGCACTCTGATTATCGGGCAAGAGCGACCGGAAGCCCTTGGTCTGCTTCAAGAAAACCGTCACGGCAATCGAGAATTCATGACGGTGCAGACCGCGTTGATTGGGGACCGTGCGTCTCCTGCGATGCCCTCTTCGGCTGAGTGCGGTCCCGCTTACATCTTGTTTACGTCCGGGTCGACAGGGTCGCCCAAGGGTGCGACGGTCGAGCGTGCCGGACTAAACAACCATTTGATAGCCAAGATCGATGCGCTTGAGTTGACCGAGAAGGACTGCATCGCTCAAACTGCATCGCATTGCTTTGACATCTCGCTGTGGCAGCTCTTGGCAGGGCTATGCGTTGGAAGCCGCGTCGCGATTATAGACGATGCCACGCTTAAATCTCCGATCGCTCTTCTTAAGGCGCTGCAGGGACAAGGCGTTACAATTGTCCAATTCGTCCCATCGGTGCTTGCCATATTTGTTGAGTATCTGCAGACACTCGCGGCCGATGAGCGGCTTCTCATCGCCTTGCGCATGATCTCCACGGTCGGCGAGCCGCTGACGCCTGCCCTGGCGCGCGCCTGGCTGGCACTGTATCCCCAAGTCCCGATTCTTAATCACTATGGCCCGACAGAATGTGCGGATGGGGTTACCCACCATGTGATTTCTGTCCCGCCTAGTGCATCTGAAGCCTATGTGCCGATCGGCCGGCCGATCTCCAATCTTGAGGTCTATGTCGCCGATGGATGGCGGCTGTGCACGACGGGTGAAGTCGGCGAGATCTGTGTCAGCGGAGTCGGTGTCGCTGCTGGCTATATCAATGATAGCTCGCGTACCAAAGATGCTTTTTTTCGAAACCCGTTCTCCAACCATCCCTCCCATCGGCGCCTTTACAAGACAGGCGATCTCGGACGCTTCAGAGCTGACGGCCTCCTGGAATGTCTTGGCAGGCGAGACCGTCAGGTCAAGATCCGGGGGCACCGAGTCGAGCTTGGAGAGATTGAGTCTCGGCTCTGCACCCATCCTTCGGTAAGTGGCGCCGTCGCCGTAGCACCCGTCAATGAAGGCGTGAAGCTCACAGCAAGAGAAATAACCAAGGCCGACGGAGGGTTCAGGCCAAGACGGATAGTGGCCTATGTATCGGCCCCTCCCGACGTCTTGGAAAGTGGACTCCGAAGCTTTGTTGCCGAAACGCTTCCTGCATACATGGTCCCGGAGCGAATCATTCATATCGATGCCATTCCAATTACCAGAAACGGCAAAGTAGACTTTGCGGCTTTGCCGGACCCGACGACCATTCGCCCTCAGCTGCTGAATCCGTTCGAGGAACCAAAGACGGAACTCGAACAAAAGCTGCGCGATATCTGGTCCAGCGTTCTTCGCATCAAAAGTATCGGCGTGAACGACCAGTTCATGGACCTTGGTGGGGACTCGCTCCGGGCGATGCTTGTATTAGCCCAGCTGCAGAGGCAGCTCAGGGCGAAGGTGGATTTCAGGCTGGTGCTAAATGGGACGGTCAGGTCGCTGGCGGCATCGCTATCAAGCCAATCCGGAACGACACAGAACGTGCTTCCAGCGGGCCGGAAGCACGGACGATCAACGCTGACACGGGTACAGGAACACCTGTGGTTCCTCTGGCAGCTCGATCCGGATGCGAAGAACTACATCATTCAGGGCGGCCTGCGTATACGAGGGACAATGGATCTGACTGCTTTCAATGAAGCTTGGATCGATGTTGTCGGGGCCCACGACGCGCTTTCGGCACGTTTCAGCGATGAAGACGGGCCGGTCCAGATTTTTGATGATCCGCACTCCGCCAGTTTAGAGTTGGTTGACACCACGCACCTTACGCAACAGGACGCTGAGGAGCTTGTGGCGGAGATGCGGCAGACCGAGCTCAACGACGCCTTTGATCTCAGCCATGGCCATTTGTTTCGTGCGCGCATGATCCGCCTTGCCGCGGATGACCACCTAATACTGATAACCGCACACGAAATCATCATAGATGCTTGGTCGATCTCCATCCTGCTCAGAGACTTGCGAACGAGATACTCCAATGCTGCCCCGTTCTCTCCAGGGCATCGTGTGTCACTCTCGGCTTATGCGCTCTGGGAAAGTGTACATGTTACACCGGACTTGCTGGTTGAGCAGCGGCGCTACTGGCGTGGGCAGATTGGCGACAATCCACCCGCGCTTTTGCTAGCGAGTGATCGACCCCGGCCGAAAGGGAATTCCTACCGTGGGGCCTCGCATGCGGTTCCCCTTGGTGAAGAACTGTCCGATCAAGTGAGGGGTTTTGCACGTCGGCACAGGTGCACCACATCCACGATCCTGTTGGCATCCTTTAAGCTCCTGTTGCGGATGTATAGCGGCCAGGACGATGTCATTGTCGGTATACCGCACGTCGTTCGCGACAAAACAGGCACCGAGGAAATTGTTGGATTTTTCCTCAATATGCTACCAATTCGAACCACGATTGATGTCAATAAGTCCTTTGTGGCTCACGTAACTCATGTGCAAGCCCTTGTCAGCGATGCCATCGCGAACTCGGCGTATCCATTCAGTTGGATGGTGAGGGACGCTCGATTGTACCGCGAAGCCGGTCGGTCACCGATCTTCCAAGTCATGTTCAACATGTACTCCGAACCCCAAGAGCCAACGGCCGAACGCGATTTGGATCTGACCTTTCGTGAATATGACACAGGCTATGTGAAGTTCGACCTTACCCTGTATGCGCAAGACCAGGGCGATGAGATTGCGCTGCAACTGGCATATGCAGAAGACATTTTTTCAAGTGACCTGATCGCTCGCATGGCCGCCAATCTTCGCCACCTTATTGCTGCCTGTTTCGAGAGGCCGGCTGAGCCGATTGTCGCCCTGACCTGCCTGTGCCCCTCGGAGGTCGCCATGCTGGACGCGCTCAGGGGCCCTGAGCAGGTATATGAGAACGAAGCTTCGCTCGTGGAAGCCTTCGATCAGGTCAGCGCAAAGAACGACCAGGTGGCGTATTTCGGCGAGTTCGGAGAGATCACATTCGGCCACCTGCGCGAACGCATGGCGGCGATCCAGTCCGCTCTGCGTACCTGCGAGGTAGGGCCGCGCGATATGGTCGCCATGCTGATCGACCGGTCACCTGAAGTGGCCACTACAACTTTGGCTATCCGGGCAATGCAGGCGACCGTCGTGCCTATATCGCCAGATTACCCGAAGGAACGGATCAGCCACGTTGTAAGAGATAGCGGTGCAAAGCTCCTAATTCACGCCCGCGCGGACGAAGAGATCGATTTCGGTGTGCCGTCCGTTAGCTTGTCATCCCTGCAGGAGAGATACGACCCCGCTCGAGCGTTGCACTGCGAGGTCGAGCGGCCTGATAACGGTGTAGCAAGCTTGATCTATACCTCATCATCAACGGGTAAGGCGAAAGGCGTTCTCATACCTGAGTCCGCAATACTAAATCGACTGAATTGGATGTGGCGATGCTTTCCGTTTGATGGCGACGACGTTGTCGTTGTTCAGAAGTCGGCGGCACTTGTTGCCGCTGCATGGGAGTATTTTGGAGGACTACTGAAGGGGGTCCCGACGCTTATCCTGACCGATGACCAATTGCTCGACCCCGACCTCTTGTTGAGCGCCTTGATAAGGCATCGCGTGACTCGGCTATTCGCTTCCCCGCCCATTCTGTCCGGTCTGATCGTCGCTCAAAAACAACATACGGAAACGACCAGCTTGCGCATAGTCACAAGCAGTGCTGAACCGATGCCGCCATCGCTTCCTTCTCGTTGGCGACAGTGCTTTCCAGATGTGCCGCTATGGAATTTTTATGGCGCCACAGAATGCGCGTCTAATGCGGCAGTCTACGCAACATCGGAGGCCGACGATGGCTCCAAAGCTGTGCCGGTCGGGCGCCCAATCGACAATGTGAAGATCTATGTGCTCAATGCACAGTTGGAGCGCGTTCCCGTCGGGGTAGCAGGCGAACTCTGCGTCGCGGGACGCTGCGTAAGCACGGGGTACTGGCGGGACCGAGAGCGAACGAAGCAAAGTTTCGTGCCCAATCCATACGATGACTGCCAATACGGCCTTCTGTATCGCAGTGGCGATATCGCCCGAGTCTCAGCCAAAGGTCTTCTGGAGATTTGCGGTCGATCGGACAACCAAATCAAGCTCCGGGGTTTCCGAATTGAGCTGGAGGAAATCGAAACCGCCCTTGAAGCGCATCCTGGAATTGCCAGGGCCACCGCAGTCGTTCAGGGAGTGGATGATGATCGCCGACTGGTGGCCATAGTGGTCCCAGCTCACGATGGCCTTACCTCAGGAGACATTGTGAATCACTTACGGCAGGAATTGCCATCTTACATGGTTCCATCCGATTTTCGCATGGTGGATCGTATGCCACTGACGGCGAGCGGGAAGATAGATCGTCGTCGCCTCTCATCTGTCCCATCCCGCGAGCTTTGGAGTGCCCAATCCGCTGAGCCGCGCACGGAGCGGGAGCGACTTCTTGCCGAGATCTGGCAAGAACTGTTGAGCGCCAAATCCATCGGGATCGACGACGGTTTCTTTGATGTCGGCGGAAATTCTCTGCTGAGCGTGCGTTGCGTTACACTGGCGCGTAAAGCCGGACTGAGCTTGACCGTTGGCCAACTGTACAGAACGCCGACCATTCGGGAATTGGCCAAGGAAATCGCATCAGCCACGACGATCTCTGCCTTTGAGGCCCCCGATGGACTGTTGCGAGTGACTCCTGCCGTCTCATCTTGGAACAGCCTTGTCGGATTAGGCGAGCACTACAACATTGGCGACCTCTTCTTCCTGCCAGCGGGTCTCTTGAAACTATCAATCCTTGAAGGCGCCCTTGCTCATGTCATTGGTCGGCACGAAGGACTGAGACTTCGAATAGTCCAAACCGAGAGCGGCCTATCTCAGGCAATCGGATCGGTACCCAATCCCCTCGTGGAAGAAATAGATCTGGTCGGCATGACCACGGCAGAACAGCTGACGGTCATCGAAGGCGCCTGCGCAGAGCGTCAAATCGGGTTTCGGTTTGACGGTCAGACATCCCTTGTTAGGCTTTCAGCCTTCCGGACATCAGAGAGCGGCGACTACTATCTGCTTGTTCTGATGCATCACTTTGTAGCTGACGGGACTGGGTACCGACTGTTCCTAAATGCACTGGAAACCGCCTACACTACGCTGGCCGCGGGCGGGACCATTGCAGATTCAGAGACGACGCCTCTGTCTCAGTGGTTAGCGCGATTGGGCCATTACGCAGATAGCGAAGCGCCAACCGAACTCGAATATTGGGAGGGGGTTCGACATGATCTGCTCGATATGCATGTGAGCGATGCTGGCTCGGGTGCAGCGGAATTTTTAGATGAAACTGCAAGAAGGCTCCATAATGCCCGCTTGGAGGGATTGGTAAATGAAGAATATTGCAGCCAACTTTGGAAAGATCAGGCGAAATATTGCATAACGATCGGCGAGAAGGCGACGGCCAGACTTCTCAATGTCTCGGCGACGTCTGCGCAATGCGAGGATTTTGATATATTCCTTGCGGCTGTGTCAGGGGCATTTGGTCGCACTTTCGGGAATTACTCGCTTTGGATCGACAGCCTCACATCGACCAGAGGTGAGTTGTTCGACGACATCGATCCGTCTCAGATCATCGGCTATATCGGCGAACTGGTTCCGCTTCCCTTATATCTGACTGAGAAGGAGTCTCCTCCAGATCGCGCTCGTTCAATATATCGGCAGCGCAACGCGCAGCCGCGCCGGGGGATCGGTTTTCGGGCGATGAAGTTCTTGAATCGGGATCCGGCAGTGCGGAAGCGGATCGATCATTTGCCGTTGCCTAGGATCGGACTGAACTATCGAGCACGACTGCAACGCCATTATCCACGGCGTCTGCTAGCCAGAGATCCGCACTCGCTTTGGATCGGCGAAGATATGAATCAGTCCGCCATGAATTATCTCTTCTGGTTTCGTGTCGGGTACGAAGCTGGTGAGCTTCAAATCGAAGTGAGATACGATCCAAGACAAGTTGGCTACGAAACGACCCGCAACCTCTGCACTATGTTGCGCCAGGAACTGCTCCAGACAATCAATGCATTTGAAGGGTCTCGCCGATCCCCAACCGACGGATGAGTCCAATGTGGGTGGGGGCCGATGAAGAGGGGCAACAGAAAAGCATGGCTGCACCGGCACAACAAATCAATTTTACGGACGACAAGATTTCCCGCCTCATCATGCGACTCGCCATTCCCTCGATTATTGGCTTGTCGATCAATGCGCTTCAGCAGTTCGTGAATGCAATCTTTGTCGGCACACTCGGCGCGCAGGCTATCGCCGCTGTCAGCATGACTTTGCCGATCGTTGTCCTGCTCACGGCAGTCGGACAGGGGATCGGCGTTGGCACAGCATCATTCGTTTCCCGCAATCTTGGCGCTGGCAACTCGCTTGAGGCGAGTCGAGGTGCGACCTTGGCACTCGCTCTCGCTGTCCCGATCGGAGGGACGATTACTGTCGCTCTGCTTCTACATTTGCGCGAGTTTCTCGCCATGCTTGGCGCCAGTCCGACAATCATGCCGGCTGCGCTTGAGTACGCATCGACGCTCTTGTTCGGCTACACTGTTATGCTGCTGAACGTGGTCAATGGGTTTATCGTAAGGGCCGAGGGCAATACACGATTCAGCATGTGGACCATGATTACGGCTTTCGCGCTGAATACTGTACTCGATCCTATCTTCATATTTTTGCTGGATCTGGGCGTTCGAGGAGCGGCGCTTGCGACGCTGTTGTCTCAGATCGCCGCCATCGGCGTCTACATCGCATATTTCCTAAAGAAGCGTGGGATTGTCCGTATCCGAACTTCTTACATTACGTTGAGCGTCGACTGCATCAAGCAGATCGCCGCCATAGGAGCGCCGGCCACTATCACCAGTATTTTGTCTGCTGTTGCATTCATGCTCTTGTATCGGGCTGCTGCACCATTCGGCGACGATTCCGTTGCCGCTGTGGGAATAGCCGTGCGATTGTTAACAATCGGGGCACTGCCCATTGTCGGCTTCTGCATAGGCTCCCAGGCGGTTCTCGGTTTCAGTTGCGGAGCACAGGATTTCGCTCGGGTAGAGAAGGCCGCGAAGTTCATGCTTTCCATAACCGTCCCATTTTCAGTCAGCTTTTCTGCCCTGGTCATGGTTTTTGCCCGGCCGATGGTTTCGCTTTTCAGCGATAGCGAGAATGTAACCGAGATCGCCGTGTCTACGTGTGTTGTATTCCATCTTTTTTTCGGCCTCTTTGGTGTCCAGTACGTTGTGATCACCCTGCTTCAGTCACTGGGGAGAGTACGTCTGAGTGCGGTCGTTTCCCTCGCTAGGCAGGGATATCTTTTCATACCCGCCATACTGCTATTTCCAGTCGTTTGGGGTTTTAACGGACTGTTGGCCAGCCAGGCACTTGCTGAGTTGGTGGCGGGGCTGATTGCTCTGTTTGTAATGCTCGGGCAGATCGACGATCTCAAAGGAATGCGCACTCGCTCAGCCGGGGATCGGGTCGAGGCCAAAAGCTGGCGTGAACGTGGCGACCATTTCGGTTCTGCCCAGGACTGTGGCTGACCAGTCAGATCCAATGAGGAACGCATCTGTGCATGTGTGCATGCGTGTTGATTGTGGAGCAGAACGCCATGCTGGCGCTGGAATACGCGCAGCACGCGTTCGTGCTTGAGCAGGGCAGGGTTGTCCTGTCGGGATCCGCGCAACCGTTAGAGACGATCCAGCTGTCATGTCTTCGTATCTCAAATACCTGACGGATGTATTTGACAAGGGCCCGTTCTGCTCCGATGTGCGGAGGTGTGCTCTCACGCGTTCTGTCCTGGCGGACGGCCGAGATAGCGTCGCGCGCAGCGAGGTCAGGGCTGGCCGGCAGGCCATCGCGCGGTATGCGCGGCTTGGCCTAGACGGAGCGAGCACGTCGCTATCGTTCGCCGGCTGCGGGATGGATCGGCGAAGCTGATTTTGCTATTCTTTCGCGGCTCGGGTGACCGCGTGGCGAAGAGCAGGGTCGAGCATGTAAATGGCTTGCGCAGCAACGGTGCGGTCACACCTGGAGCAACGGCGTCAGGAAACCGCCGTCCTTGTGCGCCCCGACACCCTGGTCACCATCGGTCGCATCGCGGGGGGCACTGTGGCCGAGAACCATTCATTGATCTGGGCGCTTGAGGGTTCTGCCGGCGCGCTATTGAGTCTGCCAAGGCGAGCAACGACAGGCGATGACGGCAGACATTACGTTACGGCACTTGATATTGCAGTGCAGCAAGCGTAGAGCACCGCGCGCTTATCGGAGTGTCGTCCATGGCCCTTACCAATGCTGGTAACGAGGCAGAACCCGTCGAACAATCGAGCCATTCTGAGGTCGAGCAGCACAGCACCAAGGTGCTGATGCTGGGCGCACTCGGTGTCGTTTACGGCGATATCGGCACCAGCCCGATCTATGCATTTCGCGAGGCGTTGCATGCATCAGCCGGTGGCAACGTCGCCAACCGTGGCGACATCCTCGGCGTGCTGTCGCTGATCATCTGGTCGCTGACGATCATCGTGACGATCAAATACATCATGTTCGTGCTCCGCGCCGACAATCGCGGCGAGGGCGGGGTGCTGTCGCTGATGGCGCTGGCGCGCAACAGTTTCCCGACCCGCTCGGCGGTGATCCTCGGCATCGGCATCGTCGGCGCGGCGCTTTTTTTCGGCGACGCAGTCATTACGCCGGCAATCTCGGTACTGTCGGCGGTCGAAGGCATGAACGTCGTCACGCCGACATTCCAGCCCTATGTGGTGCCGCTGACACTGGCCATCCTGGCGATCGTGTTTGCGGTACAGCGGTTTGGCACCGGCGGCGTAGGATTGGTGTTCGGGCCCGTTACCGCGCTGTGGTTCCTGGCCATCGGCCTTTCCGGCCTCAACCACATCATGGACGACCCGGAAATCCTGCTGGCAATCAGCCCGCATTATTTCGTGTCATTCCTGATCAACTCGCCCGAAGTCGCCTTCGTCACGGTTGGTGCGGTTTTTCTCGCCGTCACCGGCGCTGAGGCGCTCTATGCCGACCTCGGCCATTTCGGGCGCAAGCCGATCGTGCTTGCCTGGCTGGCGGTAGTGTTCCCTTGCCTGTTGCTCAATTATGCCGGGCAGGGCGCATTCGTGCTGGCGAAAAACGGAGTGGTCGGTCATCCCTTCTTCGAGATGAACGAAGGCTGGACGCTTATTCCGATGGTCGTCCTGGCCACCGCTGCGACCGTCATCGCCAGCCAGGCGGTGATCTCCGGCGCTTTCTCGCTAACCAGGCAAGCAGTGCAGCTCAACATGCTGCCGCGCCTGGAAATCCTGCATACGTCGGAAAGACAGTCCGGCCAGATCTACATGCCGCGCGTCAACATGCTGCTGGCGCTGGTGGTGATGCTGCTGGTGGTCGGCTTTGGCGAATCCAGCAAGCTTGCCTCGGCGTACGGCATTTCGGTGACCGGCAACATGCTGGTGACGACGGTGCTGCTCTATGTGATCATGAGCCGCATCTGGAAATGGCAGCTCTGGCTGGCCATCTCCCTGACGGTGGTATTCGCGTTTATCGATGTCGGCTTCTTTGCCTCGAACATCGTCAAAGTATTCGAAGGTGGCTGGGCTTCGCTAGCGGTGGCCTTCACCATCGTGCTGGCGATGTGGACCTGGATCCGCGGCAGCCGCTATTTGTTCGAAAAGACGCGCCGGAACGAGATCCCTCTCGATTTCCTCGCCGGCAATCTGCTGAAGAAGAAGCCGCATCTGGTATCGGGCACCGCGGTGTTCCTGACCAGCGATCCGCTGAGCGCGCCGACGGCGCTGATGCACAGCCTCAAGCACTACAAGGTCCTGCATGAACAGAATGTCATCCTCTCGGTGGTGACGGCGCAGCAGCCCGTCGTGCCCGACAGTGACCGCGTCAAGATGGAAACGATCAATGAGCTGTTCATGCGGGTGACGCTGACCTTCGGCTACATGGAACAGCCCAACATTCCGCGTGCGCTGGCGATCTGCCGCAAGCAGGGCTGGAAGTTCGACATCATGACGACCTCCTTCTTCCTGTCGCGGCGCTCGCTCAAGGCGTCGCCCAATTCCGGCATGCCGGTGTGGCAGGACAAGCTGTTCATCGGGTTGGCGCGCACGGCAGCCGATGCGACCGAGTATTTCCAGATCCCGACCGGACGTGTGGTCGAGATCGGAACGCAGGTGGCTATCTAGGGCATGCCGCGGTTGAGCAGAATCAATTGGCATTTCCCGAGCCGGTGAATGCCTGACCGGGCAGAGGCCACGATGCTTGCGCCCAACTGGGGTCTGGTTCCAGGCCCGAAGCTTCCGGCCCCAAAGCCGTCTCTTTATGCCTGCGATCATTCCGGTTCCCCATTTCTCCTGGAAGCGACATGCGCCAAGCATGGTAGCCCTTCTCCATCCTTCAACAACTCGGTCGCTGATTTTCCTCCGACGCGTCAGTCTGACCGAGCCGCAACATTTCTTGGCATTTCTGCGATGCATTCCTCGAGACGCTCCAGGCGGAACTTCGCATTGCGAAGTTCATGTCCGGCTTCGAAACGTCGATGGCGCCCCATAGGTGTGGTCGCCATGAGGTCGCGTTCCAGTTCGGCAATGCGCGCACGCACCTGCCGCGCCTCGTCCTGACGCAACGCCTTGATCCATCCACGCCCCCGCATCGCGGTCTTCCTGCAAGCACTCCTACAAGGAGCCTGGTATCTCACTGGGACCCTAATTTCCCGCAAGCCGAACCCCTCTAAATTTAACATCCGCCAATTAGGAAGACAAAGAGGCTCTTCGGGAAGACGGCCGGTGGCGCTGCTCTCGTGCTCAAGCCGAAAACCGTCAATTTTACAGATCCGATCAACTGAGTTGTGATCTTCCCATGATGCCCTGCTTCCCCGTCTCGCGCATAGGCAGTCTCGCCAAGATATATTCGAGATGCTCTACGCCTTACGCCAGGACGGTCTATCCTACAGCGAGGTCGCCCGACAGGACCGGTATGAGCGTCGCAGCGTAGCGAAGTGGCTCAAGTTCAAGGCCCGCCAGATAGGCGGCGAGCAGCATTGAACCCCACATCACCATCGTGCTTTGAAACGTTCCTTGCCCAATGCTGGAAGGAAGGAACCGCTGCGGACGGCATCTTTTCATGACATCCAGCAACTCGGCTACACCGGCAGCTTCTCCAATCTGGAGCGACTGCTGGGAGCTTGGCGGCGGGCCGAAAGAGTGCGCGTTGTTGACGGCATCGATGTCTCTGCGCAAAACACGGGCGAATCGCATGATCGGAATAGGCGTCAGCAGGCCTCTTGGCTTTATGCACAGCGCCGCGGCAACAACTGGCGAAATCGCGTGGCCGGTATCCAGATCTCGAACGGGTCCCAAGCTGATCGCCATCGAAGGAACGTCATCGGCGCCATCGAGCTGCCCTGGAGCAATGGACAGGCCGAAGGTCGATCAACCGCCTCAAGACCCTCAAGCGCGCAATGTACGGCAGGGCAGGCCCCGAACTGCTGAGACTGCCACCGCGCCACACAAATTGCGGAAGAACCCAACTAATGGCCAGGGGACGGCTGTTCGGCAGTGGGCTTCGTCCCGAGCGAGGACGAGAGTGTCGGGTCTACAACCAAATGTCGGAGGTCGGACACGCAAGGCAGCTTACCACGCAGACGATTGAAAGCTTTATTCCTTTGGCACGATTAGTGCAACGGATGATCCGCAAACGTTGCACCGATACAATGTGAGGGGAGCGTCATTCAGATTTTTGTGTTGACCGTCCACTCAGTCTTCACCCAGTGGCTGCCGCGCAGGCGCTTGCGGACGCCGGTCAGCCGATAGCTCATCGATCCAGATCAGCGGAGAACAACAAACAGAATGGGAACGAGATCAGCATGAACTCGAATTTGAATCGTTTGGCTCAAGCAACCGCTATGAGCTTGCTCTGGACGGTCACCGCTACGTCGGCGCACGAAGGTATGTGGATGCCGGGCCAGACTGCGGAAGTGGGCGCGGCCATGCGCGCGGATGGGCTCCAGATCGATCCCGCGCAGCTGAGCCGACTGGACGCTGCCCCGCTTAACGCGATCGTATCACTGGGCGGATGCTCCGCCTCCTTCGTCAGCCCGCAAGGATTGGTCGCGACCAATCATCACTGCGTGCTGGAATCCATCCAGTACAACAGCAAGGAGAGTCAAGACTATCTCACCAACGGCTTTCTGGCGAAGAGCCTGGGTGAGGAATTACCCGCGGTGCCCGGCAGCCGCATCTATGTGATCGAGGATATGCGGAATGTGACCGCCGACATGCTCAAGGGCGTATCGGACAAGCTGAACGGCTTTGCCCGCTATGAGCGGCTCGACACGAACCGCAAGGCGCTGATCGCCGCATGTGAAGAACAGCCCAATCGCCGCTGCGGCGTAGGGTCCTATTATGGCGGCGCCTCCTACTATCTCCAGCAGAAGCTCGAAATTCAGGACGTGCGCCTCGTCTATGCGCCCGGGCTCGGCATAGGTAACTTCGGCGGCGAAACGGACAATTGGATGTGGCCGCGCCACACAGGCGACTTTGGCTTTTATCGCGCCTATGTCGCCCCTGATGGTTCATCCCGGCCTTATGCGCGCGACAACGTGCCCTACCGGCCGAAGGACTGGCTGCGCATCGCCTCTAAAGGCGTGCAAGAAGGCGATTTCGTGATGGTCGCCGGCTTTCCCGGGGCAACCAATCGGTTCCTCACCGCGGATGAAGTCCGGTTCAACTTCGCGCACTACGAACCGCTGTTGCAGCATTTGCTGTCGGATCAAGCGGCCCAGATAAACCAAGCCACGGCAGGCAATCGAGAAGCGCAGATCCGCTACGCCTCCATCCTGCAAGGCGTGGAAAATTACAAGAAGAAGCTGGCGGGCGATCTCGCCGGGGCCAATGCGATCGGGCTCGACGCGCGCAAGGCTATCGAGGAGAAAGCTTATCGCGACTGGGTCGCCGACGATCCCGCGCGGCAGGCGCGCTATGGCGCTGCGATCGGCGAACTGGGTGCCATGGTGGCCGAGAATAGCCGGGCCTCGCTCAAGGGGCTGCGCCAGGCGCTGCTGAACCGCGCGCAAATGCTCTCATCCGCGCGCACTCTGTATCGCTGGGCCAAGGAGCACGAGAAGCTCGATGAAGACCGCGAACAAGGCTTTCAGGATCGTGACCGTAACCAGACCGTGGATCAACTGACGCAGATCGAACGCGGTTACCTGCCCGACATCGATCGCAAGCTATTCGAGGCCGCGCTCGATGAATATCGCAGGCTGGACGCAAAGGACCGCGATACTGCGTTCGAAACCGCTCTGGACCAAATCGGCCTTGACCGACTTTATGCAGAAACCAAACTCGCCGACACGGCCACGCGGCTCGGCTGGCTCGACAAGCCGGCTGCTGCCTTCGAGGCGTCGGACGATCCTTTCATCAAGCTGGCGGTCGCGCTCTATCCCGGCGACATAGCTGCGGAGCGCGCGGCGAAGGACCGCGCTGGCCGAGCGCAGGCGGCGCGCGCGACCTATATGCAGGGCCTGCGCGCCTACCGGCAGGCGATCGGCCGGCCGGTGTATCCCGACGCGAATGGATCGCTGCGCATCACCTGGGGCAAGGTGTCGGGACGAACGCGCGACGGGCAGATCTGGACGCCATTCACCACGGCCGAGGGACTTCTGGCCAAGCACACTGGCAAGGGCGAGTTCGATGCGCCGGCCGCCGCCGTCGCCGCGATCCGGGCCAAGGATTATGGCCCCTTTGTCGCGCCGGAGCTGGGCACTTTGCCGGTCGACTTCATGTCCACGGTCGACATTACCAACGGCAATAGCGGCTCGGCAACGCTGAATGGGCGCGGCGAGTTCGTCGGTCTCGCCTTCGATGGCACGCTCGATGGAGTGATCTCCGATTGGGCATATGCCGCAGACCGCAGTCGAACCATCCATGTCGACAGTCGCTTCATGCTTTGGACCATGGACAAGATTGACGGCGCTGGCTGGTTGCTCCAGGAGATGGGAATGCTGCCGGCGTCGCGCTCATGAGCGGGGTAGTCCACGATCCGGCGGATCGGCCGACTGAACCGGCACGTGCTTCGCAACGCCCGCGAAAAACAGCTCCGCCGGCCTTTAGAAAAATTCCCTTTCCACACCGAACCGGATTTCACTCCCCGAGAAAAGGGAGAAGGAAATGGGTGCCGGGCTCATCCTTTGCCCCCAGCGGCGGGCCGACGACCATAATGGCGGGCTCGGCCGAAAGCAGCTCCGCCGTTGCCCTGACTTGATCGAGCATCACC
>NZ_RZSW01000460.1:0-5158 GCF_003997375.1 Mesorhizobium sp. M5C.F.Ca.IN.020.29.1.1
ACGCGCGCGCTGCGCCGCCTGGCCCCAGACATTCCCTTGCTGGCCAATATCGGCGCCGCGCAACTGCGCGAGGCCGACGGCCTGGACCTGGCGCGCCGGGCGGTGGATGCGCTGGAGGCCGATGGACTCATCGTCCATCTCAATCCGCTGCAGGAAGCGGTACAGCTGGAGGGCGACCGCGACTGGCGCGGCGTCCTGGCGCAGATCGCTCGCGCCGCGCGCAGCGTGGGCGTGCCGATAGTGGCCAAGGAGGTGGGGTCGGGCCTGTCCGCCACGGTGGCCTGTGCGCTCGTCGAGGCGGGCGTGGCGGTGATCGATGTCGCCGGCGCCGGCGGCACCAGTTGGGCCGCGGTGGAGGGCGAGCGCGCCCGCGATGCCGCCGACTGTGCAGTGGCGATGGCGTTCGCCGATTGGGGGATTCCGACCCCGGCCAGCGTGCAGGCGGTACGTCGGGCGCTGCCAACGGTGAAGCTGATCGCGTCGGGCGGAATCCGCGACGGCGTCGACGTGGCCAAGGCCATCCGCCTGGGCGCGGACATCGCCGGGCAGGCGGCCAGCGTGCTGGGCGCGGCGACAGTGTCCACCGAGGGGGTTGTCGCGCATTTCGAGATCGTCATCCGCCAGTTGGCCGTGGCCTGCTTCTGCACCGGCTCGGCTGATCTGGCGGCGTTGCGTCAGGCGCGCTTGTTGCCCTCGGCGCATTTGTCCGCCGGTTGATGTCGGCGTCGTCCGCACGCTAGCAGCAGGCTGCTGAAATACCTACGCCAAAGACAGACTATTGATCCCCCTGGCGAGACGGCTCGATGCACGGGAGCGATGTGTTCATGGAGCAGCTGTTCACGATGAAGCGGTTGGAAGATTTCGTTCCAGCCGATCATCCTTGTGCCCGCACCGGCTGATGATCAATGGAGCGCTGGTGCGGCTAGACGGCATCCTTTCCGGCATGTACGCCTGCAGTGCCAAAGGCGGTCGCCCCAGCGTTGCGCCGGAGAAATTGCTGCGGGCCGTGTGTTGCAGGTGTTCTACAGCGTCCGTCGGAATTGATGCAGCAGGTGCTGCTGTGGCAAGGCCAAGACCCGGGAATGCCGTCAGCTTTGATCAGGCGCTTCGGGTCGCCGGAAACGCGCGAAGAGTCCGGCTTTCGAAAAAGGCCGAACGCCTCAGATAAGGCCAGAACTCCTTGGGTCACCATCAAAACCAATTTGACGCCCCGGGACAATTTCGTCCGGCATTGTCCGGTGTACGACGATGTTGGGGATACGACATAGGCGGATTGCCGTGTATTTAAACCGCTTTTCCTTTGGCACGCATATTGCGCCCTATCGGTAAACCTCGTCATGGGCCGGCGGCAATCGCTCGGAGATTGTCGAAATAGCACAATGATTTCTGCCGGGGTGACATCCGGCCCGACTAGAGCAGGACCTTTCAGATGATGTAGAAAAGCAAGCGGCCATACTCGCGGAGGAAATAGTCGCGTCAGGGCTGCATGGACGCTCTTTCCTGGTTGTTTCGGCGGCGGACGCCAACTCTTCAATCGGCACCCGACCAGTGCCTGGATGTCCAAGGAGCGCCCCTGTTGCGCGGCCTGGCTGCACCCGCGTGCTGGCTCTCCTCCAAGGCGACGCTCGGCGCTGCTGCAGACCGGCGACGAGAACCCAACTTCAAAATTCGCATTCCGAAAACCGAAAGAAGTGAACAGGTATGTCCAGGATCGGCGCTTTGACGCGCGCGGCACGGGGATCGGCAACTCAGACGCTGGCCAAGGGTTCGAAAAGTTTACACCCGCCGCTAGCGCCGGCCGATTTCAAGCGCGCACTTACGATCAACGATCGATATGGCGGGCTCACTGTCAATGTCCCCAAAATGCCTTTCTGGCTGACCGGGGGTGAAGCCTTAGTCTACCGCCGGACTAGCCACGGCGAGCAGCAGTTCATGCAGGTCGATGCTGCCACGGGTTTCAAGCGGCCCGCTTTCGATCAGGCGCGTCTGGCGGCAGCGCTAAACAAGGTGAGCCATGAGAGCTATCAAGCCGGCAATCTTCCGTTCGACCGTTTCGAACTGAGTGAGGATGGTCGCAGGCTCGACTTCCAGATTGAAGACACCCGGTGGAGCTGCGACCTTGCAAGCTACGACTGTACCAGCACCACGTTCGATGCAAGGAAAGGGGACCCTAGGGAGCTCAGCCACCGCTACACGCCGCCAGCGGAGAACAACCCCGACAAGAGCAACGCGTCGCCCGACGGCAAATGGATCGCCTATATCAAGAACTGCAATGTTTTCCTGCGCAGCGAGGACGGATTGCAGGATGTTCCTCTGAGCCGGGACGGAGCCGAAGGCAATTGCTACGTCTTTTCGACGCTGAGCTGGTCGCCGGACTCGCGCCACCTCGCCGCTTACCTTGTTCGCCCCGGCTATAGGCGGGAGGTCCGCTATCTCAATTCTTCGACGGACCAGTTGGAGCGGGAATATTCAACAATATTCTATCCCAGGCCGGGCGATGTCCTTCCGCTGCCCCAGCCGGTCCTGTTCGACATTGCCGGCCCGCGCCAGATCGTGATTGACGATGCCCTCTTCTCGAACGTCTTCGAACTTTCCCCTCTCCGGTGGTGGGCGGACAGCCGCGGCTTCACTTTCGAATATAACCAGCGCGGGCATCAGCTCTATCGCCTGGTCGAGGTAGACGCCGCCACGGGCCGCGGGCGCTCCCTGATCGATGAGACCAGCGAGACATTCGTTGATTATTTGCCGCTGGGGCATGGCCAGGAGGATGCCGGAAAAATCTTCCGTTTCGATGTCGATGACGGGAAGGAGATCATCTGGGCATCCGAGCGCGACGGGTATGAGCATTTGTATCTTTTCAACGGCCGGACAGGCGCGCTCGAAAACCAGATCACCCGAGGTGAGTGGGTCGTCCGGAGGGTCAACCATGTCGATCCGGTCAAGCGTCAGATCTGGTTCGAGGCGAGCGGGATGAACCCGCAGGAGGACCCCTATTGGGTCCATGCTTACCGCATCGGCTTTGACGGCAAGGGACTGACTGCACTGACGCCCGAACCGGCCAACCACCATATCGAGTTCTCGCCTGACAGGCGCTATTATGTCGATCTCTGGTCACGCATCGATCTGCCCCCGCGCATGGCACTCTACCGCGCCAGCGACAATGCCAAGCTCCAGCAGATCGAGACGGCCGACATTTCCGAGCTCGTCGCCGCAGGCTGGCAGCCGCCGCTCAGTTTCCATTCCAAGGGGCGCGACGGCAAAACTGATATCTGGGGCGTGCTCCACCTGCCAGCCAACTTCGACCCGACGAAGAAATACCCGGTTGTGGAGAATATCTATGCTGGACCCCACGGCTCCTTCGTCCCGAAATCCTTCTCGCGGTGGACAGAGCCGCTCACGCAGCTGGGCTTCGTCGTTGCTCAGATCGACGGCATGGGCACCAACAACCGCTCCCGCGCCTTCCATGATGTTGCTTGGAAGAATCTGAAGGACGCAGGATTTCCCGATCGCATTCTGTGGCACAAGGCGGCGGCCGCGCAATATCCATGGTACGACATATCCAACATCGGCATTTTTGGCGCATCCGCCGGCGGCCAGAGTGCAGTCAGCGCGCTGCTCTTTCACCCCGATTTCTACAAGGTCGCCGTCGCCAAAAACGGCTGCTACGACAACAGGATAGACAAGACCTGGTGGAACGAACTGTGGATGGGGTGGCCGGTCGGCATTGAATATTCGCAATCCTCCGCCGTTGACAATGCTCACAGGCTGCAGGGCAAGCTGATGATCGCGGTCGGCGAAATGGATGATAATGTCGATCCGTTTTGCTCGTTCCAGCTTGCCGATCGACTCATCAAGGCAGGAAAAGATTTTGACATGGTCTACGTTCCTGGTGCCAATCACCATACTCTAGGCACCTACACCGAGCGCAAACTCCTAGACTTCCTCGTTCGCAACATTCTCGGTCAGACCCCGCCCGACTGGAACACCAAACCGATCGAGCTGGAATAGCTTGTGGCTCTTGCAATTGTTAGCTCGCCTTATCGGCTGTAATCAGGGCGAGGCGCGAGCAAATCTTCACCGAAGGACGATCGTGGAGTCTAGGACTTGCGCTGCGTATTGAGGATCGGCTCGCCGCGACGTTGGTCTGCGCAAACTGCTTGATGGGCACGCCTGCAGACCGCGTGTGTGCGATTGCAAGATCCACTATCAGCCTCGTGTGAAGCGTTCAGGGGAAAAGCCGCACACCAACGCCGCTTCCGCTCGCCGTAACGCTACGGCGGTGCCGCCCACCCGATCCGCTCGACGAGCATTGGAACACATAGGTCCCCGAACGGACGATTGCCTTGGCAATAGAAGACCCTCGTCGGTCATCGCCGGTGTCGGTGGCAGCCCGCCGGTCTGGAGCTGCCACGATTCTCATCCTCGCGTCACATAGGAGCTGAAGCTTTCCGGATCGGGTATCCAATCGGCATCCAGTTGCTCGGCGATATGGTTGAATTCTGCCCTCAGGACAAGAGTGAGTAGAGCAGCCCCGCTACGAAAATCCCATCCTGGTTCGTTTGACGCATCGACTATTCAGATTGATTGGCGTGATACCCGGCGCGGCCGCAACACGCGAGGCCGTCAACCGCTGAGCAGAAAACCAGCCTTCGCCTTCCGCGGCGGCGGACCTCGTCAGCCTCTCGAAAGCTTGCCTGAGTAGGTTGCTCATGTGATCTGTGGAAGTGAGGATAGCGTGCACCCGTACAAACTAGACATTCATCGTGGCAGCTTGGCTGCAGGTGCAGCACGCCGTACCGCACGAGCAAGCGGACAGGCCGGCCAAGCCGGTTTTGAGCAGCACTTGGGCGAACTGCAGGCGGCGGACGAGTTGATGGGTGCGCCAGGCGAGGAGGTCCTCGTCAATGGCTCGCATGGTAAAGGTGAGTTGAGACCAACGAAGAGGCAGAGGATCCAAAGCAATCTGCAGCATGCTGTCACTGAGCGGCAACCAGGTGAGGTTGGCAACTCAGGCGCTCGCGTGATGATGCAACTCCCCACCCATCAGGTGGGTACATCGGAACGGGAGGCGCAACTTGTGATGCAGGGGGACGAGCACGAATACACCCCAGCACCGCATCTCGACGGGTCGATGCCCTCGACAGTGCAGCCGGATCGT
>NZ_RZSW01000461.1:0-5125 GCF_003997375.1 Mesorhizobium sp. M5C.F.Ca.IN.020.29.1.1
CGAGGGAAACGCGGGGAGCCCGCCGCCGAACCCCCCCGCCGTGACAATTGGAACGCACTGCCCCACACCGCTCATCTCCACGAGGGAAAAACTGTCGGCAATGGCGGCGTCCACGCCAGCTCGTTTGTCGGTCATCCGCCCCTCAACTGGCCGTCCGATTGGATTGCTGCCCATTCGCACCATCACCACAGGTTCGACGACAATCAAGTGGGTTTCGGAGCGGAGGTCGAAGCGTCTCGCGGCTGCCCCTACAATTGCAGCTTCTGTGCCAAGATCGATTTCCGCGACGCCTATCGCCGCAGGAACCACGATGCGATCGTGATGGAAATTGATCGGCTGATCGGCCAAGGCGTCGGCTATGTCTATTTTATCGACGAAATCTTCCTGCCGCAGAAGGCGCTGCTGGAGGCACTGGTCGACCGCGACGTCAAGTTCGGCGTGCAGACCCGCATCGACCTTTGGAAGCCGGAGCTCCTCGAATTACTGGGCGCCGCCGGCTGCGTTTCCATCGAGGCCGGCCTCGAAAGTCTGACCGTGGAAGGCCGGGCCATGCTGGCAAAGCGTTGCCGGCTGGGCACCGAGGAACTGGCCGCGCTGCTGGTCAATGCACGACGTCACGTTCCGTTCGTCCAGGCCAATCTGATCGGCGTGATCGAGGACGATCCCGCTCTGGTCGATCATTGGCGCAAGCACCTCATCGACCGCGGTGTGTGGGCCAATGAACCGGTGCCGCTCTATCCCTACCCCAGTTCGCCCAGCTATCGCGAGCTTTGGGGCGAGCCCGACGATCTCGCCTGGGAGCGCGCCCACGAGCATTACCTGGCCTCGTTCCGGACGTTCAGCGACATCCAGGAGAAACGTCCGCGCGCGTTGGCCGAGTTGGAGGCGACATGTTGCAGTCACTGATCCGCCGCCCGCGGCGAATCCTAATGACCGTCGATGCCGTCGGCGGCGTCTGGCGCTACGCGCTTGATCTGGCGCGGGAGTTGGCTCACGGCGGCGACAGCATCGTGCTCGCCGGGTTAGGCCCGGAACCGTCCGAGGAGCAGGCGAAGGAGGTGCAGGCTTTCGCGGCCTTGGCGTGGCTCAAGACACCGCCGGACTGGATGACGCGGAATGAGAGCGATCTGGAAAGATTGCCGCAGGAATTGCGCGCGCTTGTTTGCGATTGCGCGATCGACCTCGTCCATCTCAATGCGCCGACGCAGGCCGTGGGACTTGATGTGCCTTGCCCGATCGTGGCGGTCTCGCATTCATGCGTTGTGACGTGGCTCCACGCCGTCAGGGGACAGGCTGTGGACGGCGAATGGGCCTGGCAGAAGGACCGTAACAGACGCGGTTTCGATTGGGCAAATGCCGTAATCGCGCCCAGCCGCAGCCATGCCGACATGCTCGAGGCCTGCTACGGGCCGATCGCCCGCCTGAGCGTTGTCAGCAACGGCACACGGCCAGGTCCAAAGGCAGAGACGCGCGAACCAATGGTTCTCGCCGCCGCGCGCTGGTGGGACGAAGGAAAGAACGCAGCTACGCTGGACCAGGCAGCATCGCTGACGACATGGCCGGTCTTCGCTGCCGGGCCGCTCGAGGGCGCCGATGGGCAACGCACCAGTTTCAGCAACCTCGCTCCTCTGGGTTCTGTCTGCCACGATGAAGTACGTCGGTTGATGGCGCAGGCCGGCATCTTCGTGTCGCCATCCGTCTACGAACCCTTCGGCCTTGCCGTGCTGGAGGCAGCCACATCCGCAACACCTTTGGTGCTTGCCGATATCCCGACCTATCGCGAATTGTGGAACGGCGCGGCTATGTTCTACGACGTCCATGATCCACGCGATCTCGCCAGATGTGTCGATCGTCTCTCTGACGACGCCCGATATAGGCGCCGGCTCGGCGAAGCCGCCGCACGCCGAGCGCGCAAGTTTTCACCGGCAAGGCAAGCGGCGGCCATGCACGAGATCTACGATCGGGCCGCCCTGGCCGTTGCGGAACGCTGACGATGCGGTTCCTGTTCTATACCCATTCGGTCGTTTCCGACTGGAACCACGGCAACGCACATTTCCTGCGCGGCATCATGCGGGAACTCGTTGCACGCGGACATCAGGCGATCGCGCTGGAGCCCTCAGACGGCTGGAGCCGTTCGAACCTCCTGGCAGAGAAAGGGCCCTTCGCGGTCGAGCGCTTCAGAAAGGATTTTCCGGAGCTGATGCCGGTGACCTACGACGCCTCCTTCGTCCATGAAGGCTGGATTGCCGGCGCCGATGTGGTGATCGTCCACGAATGGACTGACCCGGACCTTGTCGCGCGCATCGGCAGGGCAAAAGCGAACGGAGGCGGTTTCACGCTTCTGTTCCATGACACCCATCATCGCGCCGTCTCGGCGACGCAAGCGATCTCGGCTCTGCGGCTGGAGCATTATGACGGCGTGCTCGCCTTCGGCGAAGCGTTGCGGGAAAGCTATCTTCGCGCCGGCTGGGGCAAACGTGCTTTCACCTGGCACGAGGCGGCGGATGAGCGCCTGTTCAAGCCGCACCCGGAGATCGACCCTACATCCGACGTGATCTGGATCGGCAACTGGGGCGACGACGAGCGCAGTGCCGAAATCAAGGAATTCCTGATCAATCCAGTGGAAGAACTTGGCCTGGGTGGCACTGTTCATGGCGTGCGCTATCCACGCGAAGCGCTCGCCGATCTTGCCGCCGCCGGCCTGGGTTACGAAGGCTGGATTGCCAATGCCGACGTGCCCAAGGCATTCGCGGCCCACCGCGTAACCGTCCACATCCCGCGGCGCCCCTATCGGGAGAGCCTGCCCGGAATTCCGACGATCCGCATGTTCGAGGCTCTCGCCTGTGGCATCCCGCTCGTTTCGGCGCCTTGGACCGATGTCGAGCAACTCTTCAGGCCAGGCATCGACTTCCTTTTCGCGGGCGACGGATCCGAGATGTGCCGTCATCTTCGCGACGTGCTGGACGATGCTGACCTGGCCGCCTCACTGGTGAAATCCGGCCTCGAAACCATTGGGAGGCGACACACTTGCCGGCACCGGGCGGACGAGTTGTTCGGCGTGCTCGCCGAATGCGGCAACCGCCAAGCCATCGGTCCCATCGCCCTAGAGGAGACAGTCGCATGAAGATTGCATTTTATGGGTCGAGCCTGCTGTCGTCCTATTGGAACGGCGCGGCGACCTATTACCGCGGATTGCTCAAGGCTCTTTCTCAGCTCGGCTACGAGATCACTTTCTATGAACCGGACGTCTACGACAGGCAGAAGAACCGCGATATCGAGCCACCAGACTGGTGCAACGTCGTCGTCTACGAGGCGACCCCGCATGCGCTGATGCAGGTGGCAGCAAGCGCACGCGAAGCCGACGTCGTCGTCAAGGCGAGCGGAGTAGGCTTCGAGGACGAGGCGCTGCTGCGCGCCGTACTCGACCACGCCCGTGCGGATGCGCTGACAGTGTTCTGGGATGTCGACGCACCGGCCACTCTGGGCCAATTGCGCGACGAGCCGGACCACCCCCTTCACCGCGCGTTGCGGGAGATCGACCTTGTCCTCACCTACGGCGGCGGCGACCCGGTCGTCTGGGCCTATCGTGCGCTGGGGGCGGCTGAGTGCGTGCCGATCTACAATGCGCTCGATCCCGAAACGCATCATCCGGTCGCGAAGGATAAGCGTTTCGCTTGCGACCTCGCCTTTCTCGGCAACCGCCTGCCGGATCGTGAAGCACGCGTCGAAGCCTTCTTCCTCGATCCGGCCAGCCGTTCGGGCGATCAGCATTTCCTGCTCGGCGGATCCGGTTGGGGTGACAAGCAGCTTCCGGCAAATGTCGCATGGCTCGGCCACGTCGGGACGCGCGACCACAATGCGTTCAATGTCACATCCAAGGCGGTGCTGAACATCAGCCGCGACAGCATGGCCGCCAACGGCTTTTCACCTGCCACGCGCGTCTTCGAGGCTGCGGGTGCCGGCGCATGCCTCATCACCGACGCCTGGCTCGGCGTCGAATTGTTCCTGGTCCCTGGGGAAGAGATCCTGGTGGCGCGCGACGGCAACGATGTCGCCGAAATCATGCGCACCCTCACACCCCAGCAGGCAAGGGCGATCGGTGCATCTGCGCTTCGGCGTGTTCTCGCCGAGCATACCTATGCGCTAAGGGCAGCCGTGGCCGACGCCGTTTTCAGGCGTCATTTCGAACGCCCCACCGTGGAGGCAGCGGAATGACCAAGCGGCTCGATATCGTCTTTCTTGGCCTGTCTTTGTCCTCTTCATGGGGAAACGGCCACGCCACGACCTTTCGAGGGTTGCTGAAGGGCCTGCACGAGCTCGGCCATCGCATCACCTTCCTCGAACGCGACGTGCCATGGTATGCAAGCCATCGCGATTTGCGCGACCCGGATTTCTGCACGTTGCGCTACTACGAAACGACGAACGATCTTCGTCGGACGTATGCTCGCTGCCTGCAGCAGGCAGATGTCGTGGTGGTTGGGTCCTTCGTTCCGGAGGGGCGAGCCGTCATCGACATCGTCGCGTCCTTGTGCACGGGCCAGTTCTGCTTCTACGACATCGACACGCCGGTCACGCTGGCAAAGCTCGCCGCGAATGATTGCGACTACATATGCCGACGGCAGATTCCGTATTTCGACGTCTATTTCTCATTCACCGGCGGGCCAACGCTCGCCCGTTTGGCGGCGGATTTTGGTGCACGGCGCGCCGAGCCGCTCTACTGCTCCGTCGACCCGGAGCGGCATCGCCGAACGTCCGATCCGATCTGCTGGGACCTTGGCTACCTCGGCACCTACAGCTCGGACCGGCAGGCGACACTGGATGCTCTCCTGCTTGAACCGGCAAGACGCATGCCGGACCGTCGCTTCGTCGTGGCCGGCTCGCAATTCCCGTCCGAGACCGTCTGGCCAAGCAACGTCGATCGCATCGAGCACTTGCCGCCGGCAGACCACGCCGCTTTCTACAGCCGCCAGCGCTACACGTTGAACGTCACACGCAGCTCCATGATAGCGGCTGGGTGGTCTCCCAGCGTACGTCTCTTCGAGGCGGCTGCCTGTGGCACGGCGATCATCAGCGATCGCTGGACCGGTCTGGATAGCTTCTTTCCGACAGCCACGATCAATACGGC
>NZ_RZSW01000462.1:0-5119 GCF_003997375.1 Mesorhizobium sp. M5C.F.Ca.IN.020.29.1.1
CCTGTGCACCCGGCTCGACCGAAAGAATGGCCTCGACCGAGAGCAGGAAGCGAGCGTCGCCGCCCTTCGACAGTTTGCCGACCTTGCCCTTGGTGTCCTGGACGACGATCGCCGGCTTGAGATCGTTGCCGCGTGGCGTCGAACGCCAGTCGATGACCTCGCGCTTGGTGATGCCGGTCGATTCGTCGGCCGTTTCCTGGACGGAAATGCCATCGACCAGATCCTCGAACGCCACCTTGCCCTCGATTTCGGTGAGGACCGGGCGGGTATAGGGATCCCACTCGGCGATGCGCTGGCCGCGCTTCACCTTGTCGCCATCGTCCACGAAGATGCGCGAACCATAGGTGACACGGTGCGTGGCGCGCTCCTTGCCGGCCTCGTCGAGGATCAGCACCGCCATGTTGCGGCCCATGACCATCTGCTGGCCGTCGGAGTTGCGCACCACGTTGCGGTTGCGGATCTCGACCTTGCCCTCATACGAGGCTTCAAGGAACGACGAGTCCACCACCTGCGCCGTACCGCCCATGTGGAAGGTACGCATGGTGAGCTGGGTGCCCGGCTCGCCGATCGACTGCGCCGCGATGACGCCGACAGCCTCGCCCTGGTTGACCGGGGTGCCGCGGGCCAGATCGCGTCCGTAGCAGACCGCGCATACACCGACCCTGACGTCGCAGGTCAGCGCCGAGCGGATGCGGACCGACTGGACGCCGGCCTGTTCGATCTGCTCGACGTCGCGTTCGTCCATCAGCGTTCCGGCCTTGACCAAAACCTCACCCGTGACCGGATGAGTGATGTCGTCGAGCGCCGTGCGGCCGAGAACGCGCTGGCCGACGGAAGCGACGACCTGGCCGGCATCGACGATCGGCTGCATGGTGAGGCCTTTATCGGTGCCGCAGTCGACGGAGTTGACGATGCAGTCCTGCGCCACGTCGACCAGACGACGGGTGAGGTAACCCGAGTTCGCCGTCTTCAAGGCGGTGTCGGCCAGACCCTTACGGGCGCCGTGGGTCGAGTTGAAGTACTCGAGCACGGTCAGGCCTTCCTTGAAGTTCGAGATGATCGGCGTCTCGATGATTTCACCGCTAGGCTTGGCCATCAGGCCGCGCATACCGGCAAGCTGGCGCATCTGGGTGGGCGAGCCGCGCGCACCGGAGTGCGACATCATGTAAATCGAGTTCATCGGCTTTTGACGGCCATTATCCTCGAACTCGACCGCCTTGATGCGGGCCATCATCTCGTCCGCGACCTTTTCCGAGCACTTGGCCCAGGCGTCGACGACCTTGTTGTACTTCTCGCCCTGCGTGATCAGCCCGTCATTGTACTGCTGCTCGTATTCCTTGGCCAAAGCCTCGGTGTCGGAGACCAGCTTGATCTTGGCATCCGGGATCAGCATGTCGTCCTTGCCGAACGAAATGCCGGCGCGGCAGGCGTGGCTGAAGCCGAGGGCCATGATGCGGTCGCAGAAAATGACCGTCTCCTTCTGACCGCAATGGCGGTAGACGGTGTCGATCATCTTGGAGATGTTCTTCTTGGTCATCTCCTGGTTGGCGGTCTCGTACGGCACGTTGACGTTCTTCGGCAGAAGCTCGCCAATGATCATCCGGCCGGGCGTGGTGTCGTAAATCTTCGACACTACCTTGCCGTCCGCATCGACCGTGCGGAAGCGGCCCTTGATCTTGGAATGCAACGTCACCGCCTTGGTCTCGAGCGCGTGCTGGAGTTCGCCCATATCGGCAAACACCATGCCCTCGCCCGGCTCGTTCTGGTTGACGATCGAGAGATAGTAGAGACCCAGAACCATGTCCTGCGACGGCACGATGATCGGCGCGCCCGAAGCCGGGTGCAGGATGTTGTTGGTCGACATCATCAGCACGCGGGCTTCGAGCTGCGCTTCCAGCGACAGCGGCACGTGAACCGCCATCTGGTCGCCGTCGAAGTCGGCGTTGAAAGCCGTGCAGACCAGCGGGTGAAGCTGGATAGCCTTGCCTTCGATCAGGATCGGCTCGAACGCCTGGATGCCGAGGCGGTGCAGAGTCGGCGCACGGTTCAAGAGCACCGGATGCTCGCGAATGACCTCGTCGAGGATATCCCAGACCTCCGGACGCTCCTTCTCGACCAGCTTCTTCGCCTGCTTGACGGTCGAGGAATAACCCTTGGCGTCGAGACGGGCATAGATGAAGGGCTTGAACAGTTCGAGCGCCATCTTCTTCGGCAGGCCGCACTGGTGTAGCTTGAGCTCCGGACCGGTGACGATGACCGAGCGGCCGGAATAATCGACGCGCTTGCCGAGCAGGTTCTGGCGGAACCGGCCTTGCTTGCCCTTGAGCATGTCCGACAGCGACTTCAGCGGACGCTTGTTGGCGCCGGTGATGACACGGCCGCGACGGCCGTTGTCGAACAGCGCGTCAACGGCTTCCTGCAGCATTCGCTTTTCATTGCGCACGATGATGCCGGGCGCACGCAGCTCGATCAGCCGCTTCAGGCGGTTGTTGCGGTTGATGACGCGGCGATAGAGATCGTTGAGATCGGACGTGGCGAAGCGGCCGCCGTCCAGCGGAACCAGCGGGCGCAGGTCCGGCGGGATCACCGGTACCACCTTCATGATCATCCATTCCGGACGGTTGCCGGACTCCATGAAGTTCTCGACCACCTTGAGCCGCTTCAGATACTTCTTCTGCTTGAGCTCGGACGTGGTCGAAGCCAGCTCCGAACGCAGGTCGCCGGCGATCTTTTCCAGGTCCATGCCGGCCAGAAGGTCGTGGATGGCCTCGGCGCCGATCATGGCGGTGAAGCTATCTTCGCCATATTCGTCGACGGCCATCATGTACTCTTCCTCGCTGAGGAGCTGGTGCTCCTTCAGCGCGGTGAGGCCGGGCTCGGTGACGATGTAGTTCTCGAAGTAGAGAACGCGCTCGATGTCCTTCAGCGTCATGTCGAGCAGCGTGCCGATACGCGACGGCAGCGACTTCAGGAACCAGATATGGGCGACGGGCGCGGCCAGTTCGATATGGCCCATGCGCTCGCGGCGGACGCGCGACAGCGTGACTTCGACGCCGCACTTCTCGCAGATGACGCCCTTGTACTTCATGCGCTTGTACTTCCCGCACAGGCACTCGTAGTCCTTGATCGGACCGAAAATGCGCGCGCAGAAGAGGCCGTCACGCTCCGGCTTGAAGGTGCGGTAGTTGATGGTCTCCGGCTTCTTGATCTCGCCGAACGACCAGGACAGAATCTTCTCAGGGCTGGCGAGCGAGATCCGGATGGAATCGAACACCTGCGCAGGCGCCTGGGGATTGAAGAGATTCATGACCTCTTGGTTCATGCCGTTCTCCTTTTCGGGGTCCTCGAAAACCCCTTGCATCTAGCGCGGGCCAAACGCCCGCCGACTTGATCGGCCATCGGCCGAAGAATTTCGTGCGTCCGGTCGCGGAAGCCGCGACCGGACGTCTTGCTCACTCGGCCGCGTCGGGCAGCCGAACCGGGCTGTCGTCCAGCTTGGTGTTCTCCAGCTCGACATTGAGGCCCAGAGACCGCATTTCCTTGACGAGAACGTTGAAGCTCTCTGGGATGCCGGCCTCGAACGTGTCGTCGCCTCTGACGATCGCCTCGTAGACCTTGGTGCGGCCGGCAACGTCATCCGACTTCACCGTCAGCATCTCCTGCAGCGTGTAGGCGGCGCCGTACGCTTCGAGCGCCCAGACCTCCATCTCGCCGAAGCGCTGGCCACCGAACTGCGCCTTGCCGCCCAGCGGCTGCTGGGTAACGAGCGAGTACGGCCCGATCGAACGCGCGTGGATCTTGTCGTCCACAAGGTGGTGAAGCTTGAGCATATATATGTAGCCCATCGTCACTTTGCGATCGAACGGCTCGCCGGTGCGTCCGTCATATAGCTGCGACTGACCGCTGGTGTGCAGGCCCGCCTGCTCCAGCATGATGTTGATGTCGGCCTCGTGCGCGCCGTCGAACACCGGTGTCGCGATGGAGACGCCGCGGCGCATCTGCTCGCTGAGGCGAACGACGCTCTCGTCGTCATAGTCGCGGATCGGCTCGTTGCGGTCGTTCGCCGGCATGAAGCTCTCGAGTGTCTTGCGCAGCGGCTTGATGTCGCCGCCTGTCTTGTACGCGTCGATCAGCTCGCCGATCTTCCTGCCCATTCCGGCGCAAGCCCAGCCCAAATGCGTCTCCAGGATCTGGCCGACATTCATGCGGCTCGGCACACCCAGCGGGTTGAGCACGATATCGGCATGCGTGCCGTCCTCGAGGAACGGCATGTCCTCGACCGGAACGATCCGCGACACGACACCCTTGTTGCCGTGCCGGCCGGCCATCTTGTCGCCGGGCTGCATCTTGCGCTTTACGGCCACGAAGACCTTGACCATCTTCATGACGCCGGGAGGCATCTCGTCGCCGCGCTGGACCTTCTCGACCTTGTCCATGAAGCGCTGTTCGAGCGCCTTCTTGGAATCGTCGTACTGGCCACGCAGGGCTTCCAGTTCGCTCTGGAGCTTTTCGTTCTCCACCGCAAACTGCCACCACTGCGAACGCGGATACTCGTCGAGCGTATCCTTCGACAGCTTCGAGCCCTTCTTGAAGCCCTTCGGCCCGGCAATCGCGTCCTTGCCGACGAGAACGTCGGACAGGCGCGAATAGACGTTACGGTCGAGGATCGCCTGCTCGTCGTCGCGGTCCTTGGCGAGGCGTTCGATCTCCTCGCGTTCGATCGCCATGGCGCGCTCGTCCTTCTCCACACCGTGGCGATTGAAGACGCGCACTTCGACGACGGTGCCGAAGGTTCCGGGCGGCATGCGCATCGAGGTGTCGCGCACGTCCGATGCCTTTTCGCCAAAGATGGCGCGCAGAAGCTTTTCTTCCGGCGTCATCGGGCTTTCGCCCTTCGGTGTGATCTTGCCGACCAGGATGTCGCCCGGCTGCACTTCCGCACCGATATAGACGATGCCGGCCTCGTCGAGGTTCTTCAGCGCTTCTTCCGAGACGTTGGGAATGTCGCGCGTGATCTCCTCCGGCCCGAGCTTGGTGTCGCGCGCCATGACCTCGAACTCCTCGATATGGATCGAGGTGAAGACGTCGTCGGCGACGATGCGCTCGGACAAGAGGATCG
>NZ_RZSW01000463.1:0-5116 GCF_003997375.1 Mesorhizobium sp. M5C.F.Ca.IN.020.29.1.1
CTATTTCTGCGCCATTCGCGATGGGCTCGGTGATTGACAGGAGGCGCGCTGGATTTTCCTGATCTCACGACTTCTTGAACACGGCGCGGTTACCAACGCACGATGCCTGTCCCACATAAGCCGCCATATGCGTAGCGGCGGGGCGGCGCACAGCGCTCAAGCCGGAGCTGACCACGGCTCCGCGAGTGAACCAGCGGGATGCCGCGATGTCATTCAGACCGTTGCTTGGTAACGGACGGGTTCGGAGCCAGGAAGAGAAATCGGAGCCCCTGCAGACCGCGTCGTGGGGCAGCTCCTCGATTGTATTCGACAATCGGCGGTGGGCGTGCCGGGAGGCGGAACTCCGATGGACAGCCCCTCATCATCTGATCGTGCTGACCGAAGAAGGCGGAACGTCCCATACATCCATCCGGCACGAGGCAAGATCCCTCTACGACGGAATGGATCGTCCCGGAGCCCTCACCTTCGTCCCCGCAGGCGCGGAGCGGCTCGGCTTCTATCGCGATGTAAACCTTTCCTATTCAGCCTTATGGATCGATCCCGATATCGGGCTTCCCGGATGCGAACGCCTGAGAGATTTGCCGATCCTGGTGAACAAGGAAGACGCGGTGATCGCCACGCTGCTGAGTTCGCTTCGCGACGAGATGGCACTCGGCCACAAGCCGGACACTGCCTATGTCGAGCATCTGGTCGCCCTGGTCAGCCTCCGCGTGGCCATTCTGAACCGGGATCAACATCCTTCTCTGCGTCACGGCTGCCTCAGCCGTCGGGCGCTTGGTCGAGTTCGGGCTTACATCGATGCACATATGCATTCCGACGTTTCGCTAAGCGAGCTGGCAGCCGTCGCGGGCATGGCCGTCGACAGTTTTGCGCGTCGTTTCAAAGCGACGACCGGCCTTGCACCCTATGCCTATGTGATCGAGGAACGCGTGCGGCGAGCGGAGATGCTGCTGCGCGAAACGGGTTTGTCGATCGGTAGCATTGCCTTTCGGCTCGGCTTTTCAAGCCAAAGCCACTTCACCACGACGTTCCGGCGTCTCAGGGGGATGACGCCTCGGGCCTATCGGGTGAATTCTTCTCCGGAATCCTGACATTGCCGCCGGTTTCTTGAAAGAAAGCCGCCGGCCGCACCCCCACCTCCAGTGTCGATGAGTGACAGAACTGCGACTGGGAGATCATGCATGGCCAGAACAGACAACAGGAGCGGGCCGACTCGTCGGATGGTGCTGGAGGGCGGGGTGGCGACCGGCGTGCTCCTGGCTACCGGTATACCGGTTGACGCCGAGCCGGCCGACAGCGTCACGGCGGCCGCCTCGCCCACGCCGGTACCGACGATGCCGATGTCCCTGCGGATCAACGCGAAGGATCTTGCCGTCGAACTCGACCTGCGGACGACGCTGCTCGACGCCCTGCGCAACCACCTCGGTCTCACCGGCTCGAAGAAAGGCTGCGACCACGGCCAGTGCGGCGCATGCACGGTGCTGGTCGAGGGGCGCCGGATCAATTCCTGCCTGACGCTTGCCGCAATGCATGAAGGCGACGAGATCACCACGGTCGAGGGCCTTGCCGAGGGTGACCGGCTGCATCCGGTGCAGGCCGCCTTCGTCGCCCGCGATGGTTTCCAGTGCGGCTATTGCACGCCGGGCCAGATCTGCTCCGCGGTCGGTATGCTGGGCGAGGCCAGGGCCGGCTGGCCGAGCCACGCGAGCGCGGACGTGGCGGCGGCTTCTGTCGCTCTCAGCGATGCCGAGATCCGCGAGCGGATGAGCGGCAACATCTGCCGTTGTGCCGCTTATCCGAACATCGTCGCTGCAATCCGCGACGCGGCAGAGGAGGCGTGAGCAATGCAGTCCTTCACTTATGAACGTGCGGCAAATGCCGAGCAGGCAGCCGCCGCGGTTGCGGCCCGGCCGGGCGCCAAGTTCATCAGCGGCGGCACCAATCTGCTCGACCTGATGAAGCTCGAGATCGAGCGCCCAGCGCATCTCGTCGACATCAGCCGGCTGCCGTTCGATCGAATCGAGGAGACGGCGGAAGGCGGGCTTCGGGTCGGCGCCCAGGTCCGCAACAGCGATCTCGCCGCCGATCCGCGGGTGAGGTCACGCTACCCGATGCTCACGCAAGCGCTGCTGGCGGGAGCGTCCGGCCAGATACGCAACAAGGCCTCGACCAGCGGCAATCTCCTGCAGCGCACACGCTGCCCCTACTTCTACGATCGCAACATGCCTTGCAACAAGCGCGAGCCGGGTTCGGGCTGCGCGGCGCTTCAGGGCTTCAATAGCATGCACGCCGTACTTGGCGCGAGCGAAGCCTGCATCGCGGTGCATCCCTCCGACATGGCGGTCGCCATGTCCGGGCTCGACGCCAGGATCGAGACCATATCGCCCGGCGGCGAGACCCGCACGATCCCGATCGGCGATTTCCACCGATTGCCAGAGGCGATGCCCCATGTGGAAACCGTGCTCGGCCACGGCGAAATGATCGCCGCGGTTACCCTGCCGCCGCCGCCACCCGGCCGGCAGGTTTACCGCAAGGTGCGCGACCGTGCCTCCTACGCCTTCGCGCTGGTGTCGGTGGCAATAATCGTCGAGAAAAGCGGCGACCGTGTCCTAAGCGCTCGGATCGCCATGGGCGGCGTGGCAGCGAAGCCCTGGCGCGCAACGAAGGCGGAGCGCATGCTCGCAGGAGCGGCGGCGTCCGACGGCGCCTTTACCGATGCGGCCGAAGCCGCGCTCGCCGGAGCCGTCGGATATGGCGGCAATGATTTCAAGATCCCGCTGGCGAAACGGACGATGCGGCACACGCTCGCGGCCGCCGCCGAGAGTACATGAGGTGACACCATGACAGAGACGAAGACCAGCGAGATCCGTCCTTCCGAATCACGCAATGGCGTTATCGGGCGCCCAGTCGATCGCATCGACGGTCCGCTCAAAGTGACTGGTAATGCCACCTACGCCTACGAGAATGCGCTGGATGGCACAGCCTATGGCTATATTCTCGGCGCCGCCGTCGCCAAGGGGCGCATCGCCGAGATCGACACGGCCGAAGCCGAACGGGCGCCGGCAGTGCTGCTCGTCATGACGCACCGCAATGCGCCGGCCCAGCCGGATTTCGGCCCGGCGGTCACCCCGACCGCACCGGAGGTCTTCACGCGCGCCCGCCCCGCGCTCAACAGCGACCGGGTGCGCTACTACGACGAGCCGGTCGCGCTGGTCGTTGCGGAGACGTTCGAGGCGGCACGCGCTGCGGCGGGCCTCATCAAAGTGCGCTACGACGAGGAGCCGGGCCTCTACGATTTGCCGGGGCGTGTGGCCGACGCCTATGCACCGAAGCGGACCAACGCCGGCTTCGAGACCGACAGTGTGGTCGGCGACTTCGAGAGTGCCTTTGCGGCGGCTCCGGTCAAGATCGATGCTACTTACCGGACCCCCTTCGAACATCACAATCCGATGGAGCCCCATGCGACGCTCGCCGCCTGGTCAGGCAACGAGCTGACGATCCATACATCGGCGCAAACCCTGGCGAACTTCCGGGCGGGGATCGCCAGCACGCTTCGCATCCCGCCCGAGCGTGTGCGCATCGTGAGCCCGTTCATCGGCGGAGGCTTCGGCTCCAAGCTGATTGCCCATTCCGATACAATCCTGGCCGCGCTTGCAGCGCAGGTCCTGCAGCGTCCCGTTAAGATCGCGCTGACGCGACAGCAGATGTTCGCCAATGCCGGTCACCGCGCAGAGATGATCCAACAGGTACGTCTCGGCGCAGACACCGATGGGCGGCTCACCGGGGTCGCGCACGATGTCTGGTCCGCAACGTCCAGCTTCGAGGAGTACTGCGAGCAAACGGCAGTTTTTGCCCGCTCGCTCTACGCGGCGCCGAACCGTCTCACCCGCCATCGCCTGGTTCCGCTGGATATCAACCGCGGCGAATGGATGCGCTCGCCCGGCGAAGCGCCCGGCATGCTTGCTTTCGAATGCGCCATGGATGAGTTTGCCGAGCGGCTCGGCCTGGACCCGATCGAACTCAGGATCCGCAACGAACCGGAACAGGATCCCGAGCGCGGCGTGCCGTTCTCGACCCGCAATCTCGTCGCCTGCATGGAGGACGGCGCCCGCCGTTTCGGTTGGGAGCGGAGAAACCCGACACCCGGCCGCACCCGAGAGGGCCGGAAGCTCATCGGCTACGGCATGGCGGCGGCGATCCGTCCGAACTACATCGGCGCGGCGACGGCGCGGGTTGCACTCGACCGGGACGGTCGGGTGACGGCGCGGCTCGACATGACCGATATTGGGACCGGCACTTATACGATCCTGACTCAGATCGCTGCGGAAAATCTCGGCGTGCCGATCTCGTCCGTCAAAGTGGAGCTCGGCGACAGCCGCTTCCCGCGTACCGCCGGCTCCGGCGGTTCCTGGGGCGCGGCAAGCGCGGGTTCGGCGCTGCATAACGCCTGCAACGCCCTCAAGCAACGGATCGTGGAGGCGGCGCGGTCGAGCGAAGCCTCGCCACTGCACGGCGCGAACGCCACCGAGGCAAGCTTTGCCGACAGCGAGGTCAGGTTCGGCCAGCGGTCGGCAGGCCTGGCCGACCTCATCCGGAGGATCGCTCCCGACGGGCTCGAGGCCGAAGGCTCCGTAGCCGCAGGCGCCGCCACCCAGTCATACAAGGCTTACTCGCAGCATTCCTATGGAGCACATTTCGCCGAGGTCGCAGTCGATTGCGATACCGGTGAGATCCGCATGCGCCGGATGCTGGCTGTGATGGGCGCGGGCCGTATACTCAACGCCAAGACCGCGCGCTCGCAAATCATCGGCGGCATGACCTGGGGGATCGGTGCGGCGCTGATGGAGCAGACGGTGCTCGACCGGCGCTACGGCCACTTCGTCAATCACGACCTTGCGGAGTATCACGTCCCGATCAATGGCGACGTCCCCGAGATGGAGGTCGTCTTCCTCGAGGAACATGACGACAAGGCCAATCCACTCGGCGCGAAGGGTCTCGGCGAGCTCGGCGTCTGCGGTGCGGGGGCTGCTATCGCCAATGCCATTTACAACGCGACCGGCGTGCGAGTGCGTGAATTTCCCATCACCTTGGACAAGGTTCTGCCTGCCTTGCCCCC
>NZ_RZSW01000464.1:0-5107 GCF_003997375.1 Mesorhizobium sp. M5C.F.Ca.IN.020.29.1.1
GTTGGGGACCGATGAAGCCGCGCGGCGTGGCATGGAACGGCGCCGGCGGCTGGGTGATCTTCTCGCAGTCGCGGCAGGTGAACTTTTCGCGCACCGTCTCGATCAGCTTGAACCGGCGCGGGATCTCCTCCAGCGTCTTATTCACATCCTCGCCGATCTTCGCCAGCCGCAATCCGCCACAGCAGGCGCAGGCAGTTGGAGGGTCGATGACGACCAGCTCGCGCTCGATGTCATCCGGCCATGGCTTGCGCACCGGTCGCTTGCGCGTGAAGGGGCGCACCGTCTGGGTCTTCGCCGCCGCGGCCTGCGCGGCAAGCTCGTCCTCGGTCGCCGAGGTGACGAGGTCTTCGAGTTCCAATTCCAACTGCTCGATCAGCCGCGCCGTGCGCTCGGAGCGCTGCCCGTACAGTTCGCGTTTCAGCTTCTCGATGCGTAGCTCGAGATGCGCAATCCGCGCCTCGTTGTCGGACAGCATAGCCTGCGCGTTCGCGGCTTCAGCCTGCCAGTTGGCAGCATCCGCGACCGCCACATCGCGTTCAGCCTGCAACGCCTCACGTTCAGCCAGCAGCGCCACGTAGGCGCTGGCAAGATCCGAGGGGAGCTCAACCGGCTTCGAAGTCATATGCCGATTGAATCACATTCCATTGTATTTTCAACTAAAAAATGCTACCCAATTCGAGCTGGACGCCACGTTTCCTGAGGGTTGCGCCAGTCTATCCCGGACAAGAGATAACTCAGCTGCGCGGGAGATATTGTCACAGCTCCGCCCTCAACTGTCGGCCAGATGAATCGGCCGCGCTCGAGTCTTTTTGTGAACAAGCATGCTCCTTGGCCATCATGCCAAATGACCTTCAACAAATTTCCACGTTTCCCCCTGAAGCAAAACAGGTTGCCCCCAAAGGCATTGTGTTTGAGGACCTCCTGCACCCGTAGCGCCAGTGATGGAAAGCCACATCTCATGTCGGTGTAGCCTGTGGCTAACCACACACGCACGCCTTCTGTCGGGATCATCGCAGCATTTCCAGCCCCTGCAAGATCCGCATCAGGACACTTACGTCGACAGTGCGGTCGACGATCACACGCCGGCCGTTGGCCCCGACGATTTCCATCCGGCCACCGGTAGACACTGCTTGGCTGGTCGTAGCTGGTACTTCAAAGTGCGATCGCGCAGGCTTTTCCGGCTCTACATCGTGCAGGCCAGGACCGACAACACCCATGTCGATGAAGGCGATCGGTGGGGTCTCGGGCAGTGGGTTGGATCGGCCCAATCGCCCTTGCCGGGCTTGTTTCACCCAGATGAACAAGTGGTTCGCGTTCATGTCGTGACGCCGCGCCACAACCGACATCGGATCACCGGACTCCTGCACCTCACGCACGATCGCCAGCTTCTGCTCGACCGTCCAGGAGCGGCGCGTCCGCTGTCGGCCCGCACCCGGCGGCAGTGGCAGAGCCGCGGACGTGCTCGCTTCCACCGTCGACGGCTGCTCCATAGCCAGATACTTCATTCGCCAAGTGTCCACTTAATCTAAGCGGACACTAACGCCTCAAGTTACGCGTCAACAGGCGGCCCTCGTCGTATGCATACGGCATGGCCAATCTGGCCTACAAGCTCACGCGCTATGTCTGGCACCAGGGCCGAAGTGTGCCTGCGTGAAGGCGAAAGCGGTGAAATCGGCAGCCACCGGCCGAATTGATCGGCCCCACAGCGGTAAATTGCCCCTCGAACGCAGCACTCATAAAGCCGCTCCGGTCATCGCCTACTCGTTCAGGCCGAAAGGGCGGTAAATCGAGGTGTCCAGCTGGCTTTTCAAGCATCGGGGCTCGAATGTGCGCGGCTGCGCTTAGGAGGCCACCTATGCTGGAAAAGCGTCGTGGCTACTTGTCGCTTTTGGATACGACAGTTCCCTTCATTTGGGGATGAGGTTCACAAAAATATTCAAACCCCTCATTATCGCTTTCCGCGTCGAAAGTTATTGGCAGAGAGGATTCCCCACTTAAAAGCACTCCGGTGTCGAAGAGTGGCTCCCTCTGGCGTAGCGCCGAATGTCCCATATGGTCGTGATTTCGCCAGATGACTTTATCTCCCGGATTGATCTCTACTCTTGCCGGGTGGAATGCAAAATTTCGGATCTCTACAGTGACGGTATTCGACATAACGACTCCGCATCATGGAGACTTCCTGTTCGCCCGAAATGCGGGGGAGAACAAGAAGTCAAGTTGTATGTAATCCTGGTCCTGTACATCTTGCCCGAAGCGCACCGGTTCGAAGAACCAACCTGGGTTGGGAACGCCCACGGGTGCTCCCGTTGGACTACCCATCACATTAAAAAACGCTATGCGGTTGGCTTCGGGCTCTGAGGATCCATCGGCACCTTTCGGGCCTTTTCTCCCGATCGTGGAGAGCGCGTGGCACGAAATGCAAGAGGAGTTCTGGAAGCCCTCTTCGACGTGCGGATCTGAGAGATACGTGGGCCTTCCCATACCGTCCGTAAAATCCGTCTGTGTTCCGCTGAGTTCATAGAACTGCCACTTCGTACCCTGCAGTAATCCCGGCTGTCCGTAGGTATCAACGCTCGGTATCTCTGGCTCAGGCCCGTCAGTCTGTCGAAACGAGGTCCAGAACCAGTTCGGAACATCCTTCGTAATAATGTGAAGAGCGACGAGTTTGTAGCTTTTCGCATCTGCACCGACTGACAAATGGAAGTGCGACCGGTCGTCGGAAGGTTCGAGAGGCGTCCACATTGCCTTAACTTCAATTGAATCGACCGGAAAAGAGACCGCTTGCTCGGTGCGCGAGACAATTTTCGCATAAAGCGCTTCCTGTCCTTCGATGTTGTAAAGTTCCTTTTCTACAATGAAATCAAAGGTGGACCTATTCATCCGCGTTTCGCCGCCGCCGCGGCGGAAAATACCATCGGGCGCGACCTTTAGAACCTTGGACACTTGATCGGCGCGAACTGCTTGGTCTGGAGACATGCCACTACGCACCCCCTCCAGCACTAGAGTCTTCGGAATTTCAAAAAGCTTCTTCCCATTGGGAACCAAGCTTGGGTCGAGGCTCATATCCTCCCACTTCGGTGGCGGCGCTCCGTTCGCAAGGAACACCTCCTCTCCATGCTTCCATGTCTCCCACACCGTTAGCCCATCGTCGCCCAAAGCTTTCTGCGGATCGGGCACGCCTCGTTCGACCGCTGGATTTTTTGCGGGGTAGTTGAGCGCTAGAAACAAGTCCCAAGCATGCTTACTTGGGTTGGTCATGGCTTCAATCGGAACTGGTTCTGCCAGTGCCGACGTGCATATCGGCAAAAGAACTACTAAAACCGCGAAGTGCTTTACGACTGCCATGACCCCCTCCGTATGGGAAACGAACCCGTATATTATTAAAAGCACAGCTAATTGTAGTCGTAAAGATACTAAATCGTGCAGATGCAGAACCTCGTATCATCCGTATTGATATTTTGTGGCGTCCGCTACCTCGCTTCGGTTGTTCAGGTTTTTTTTTCGTTTCAATCTTCGCAATCCGCCCAGCAAACATCACTGGTTCTTTCCTTCAGCTACACGTTACCTGTATCATCGCGTACCCACACCGATTGCCCCCTTTGGTGTGTGTGCGTAGTGCGCTTGCGTTCACCTTGCCGAGTGCGCGACAGACTTCTCCCGCTATTTCTTTGTCGGATTGTGAACCACATGCTACAAATAAGTCGTGAGGCCCGGCGCAATTTGGCTCGTGTTCACCGGTACAAACGACCTTGCTCAGGTCCTGCTCCCTCTCTGAGGGCGACACCGGGTCGGCTTTGAAAATGGCTGGACTTTGAGAGGTGGGGCGATAAAGGAAAGCATGTCCACCTTACTGTCAATTACGGTAAGCTTCGCCTCAATTGGCGCGTCGGTTGACGAGATGTCTGTTGGCGCACAGATCAAGCCTGTTTGATAGAACCCTTTTCCTACATGACGCTCGTGTATCCACTTCTTGTCGACATTCACCGCGACGATACCGGGCGGCCTTGTCACAACGAAATAGAACCTACATTCCCCCGGTGGCAGGGTTATATGTTGGACAACACTCTCATCCTTTCGCATGGGGAAGGTGTCGTCATGCCTTGTTTGCGGAGCGTCGCCGGAATAGTTCTCTTTTTGTCGCATCCAAAAAACTTTTCATAAATTCATCCGGCAGTATGCGAAGCGCCACTTCCTTTCTTTCTGCCTCCGCATTTGCAGCCAGCACCTTCACTACTTCTATGCAAACTCCTGCAAATACTAAAGTCAACGCAAACAGCATAAAACGTGTTCCGGCTGTTAGTGCGCTTTCCGCGCCAGATATTAACACCACTACTGCCAGGACCGCGACCGCTAAACCCAGCCCTATGACCCCGTAACCCAGGTAGGCTCCGAGCGACGATATAAAGTCGCTATTTGTCAGCTGTGCCGGTGCCAAAGGGGCTTGGGCGAAAGCGTGGGTGACTGCAGGTATCCAGCACGGCGATCCAATAACCCAAGCTCTTTTTATTTTTCATTCCTCTTTAGATTTCCTTGATTTTGTATGTGAACTATCAGCAAACCTCAATACGGAGGAACAGCGATTGAGCCCGGATAGTCGTTTAGAAAGGCTACTGCAAGGGTAGACTTTGATGGCAATTATCCCGAGGCCTTCGTCTTGATTGGGCAGGGTCAATTGGGCCAAATCGCGGTGACCAACTCACGAGTCAGGCTTGGAAATGACGTCGTGACGGTCTGCGGATGGAACGCGCCGCCGTTGTAGGCTCGACGCGTTGCCATAAACATCTCTGGCTATTTTCGAACGACATAAGGTGCCATCATGGATGGCGGGGGTTGTTTTGATCTGTTCGGGCGAGCGGTCACTCGCTGGCTCGATTTTTGGCGGCCAAGACCTTCCCATTGCGCTCTGGTACTCTTTCCTCGGCGTTTTGCCTGAGCAATGCTGCCTTCGTTCCCTCGGAGATCACCGACTCTTCCTGGGCCGGAGGAGTCAGGGAACGCCTGATAATCTTCGCCCAACGCGTTGACACCTAGTGGTTCGACTTTGCCGATTGCGTGCCGGAAAGGAGACGACCGGCGCGCTTTAGGAGCGACCAGCGAAAGCCCGCTT
>NZ_RZSW01000465.1:0-5092 GCF_003997375.1 Mesorhizobium sp. M5C.F.Ca.IN.020.29.1.1
GGACCAGCAGGTCCATGCGATGCGAGGGTTCGCGTCTGGTGTGAAAGGAAATTCCGGGCGTCGTCGCGGCGTCGGCCTGCCGCGCCACGAATTCGAAGGAAATCGCCGGCGCGCCGCGAATGGTGTTCACCAGCTCGAACATTTCGACAAGTGTCGCGGCGACGGCCGAATAGAAGGTCGACGGCAGCCAGATTACGGCGTGGACGGAACGATTGTCCAAGATCCCTCCTTTTGAACAGTTATGGCAAGTTTAGCACATAGATTGTCAAATCTGCCAATTCCGATTTTTGCCAGCGAGCTTAGGTTCCGCGACACCGATGCAAACATCGGTGCCTGCGATCTGGCCGCAACCAGATTGCATGACCAGATCGCCCGTTATTGGAGGCCGAGATGAAAGCAATCGTGTTTGACGCAATCGGCTCGCCGCGGGACGTGCTCTATCTGCACGACGTACCCATGCCGCGAATTGGCGACGGCGAGGTGCTGGTCAGGATGGTTTCCGCCTCGGTCAACCCTGGCGACTTCCTGTTCATCCAGAACCTCTATCCCGAACCGAAGAAGCCGCATTTTCCCCACCAGATCGCCGGAAATCATGGCGCCGGCATTATCGATGCCGTGGGCGCGAACGTCGCTTTGAAACCGGGCACGCTTGTCGCGTTCAGCCACTACAATAGCTGGGCCGAATATGCGGCCGTTCCGGCCGAATGGCTGATCCCGCTACCGGCGGACTATCCGCTCGACGCGCCGGACAGATGGTGAACCCCATCACCGCCTGGGACCTGCTGGCGGATTCCCGTGTGCAGCCTGGACAGTGGCTGGCCGTCACGGCCGGCTATTCATCGGTTTCGACGATGGTGATGCAGTTCGCCAAACGGCGCGGCATCAACGTGATCGCGCTCGTGCGACGCTCTCACGACAGGCTGGACCTGAAGCGGCTTGGTGCCACCGCCACCCTCGATCTGTCGGATTTGAAGGTCGGCATCAGGGAAGCGGTCATGGACATGACCGGCGGCGCCGGGTTGAACGGGATCATCGACAATGTCGGCGGACCCGCCAGTGGCGAATTGATCCGCACCCTCGCGATGGGCGGGCAGATGGTCATCAATGGCGGCATGAGCAGCGAGCGTTTCGAACTGCACAATTTCGACGTGCTGCTGAGCGGCGTCGAGATCAGGGCAAATATCTACCGCTACTTCTTTTCGCCGCCTGTCGAAGCCGACCGTCCGGTGTTGCGCGAGATTGTTGACATCTTCGGCCAACCCGATTTCCATATCTCTGTCGGCGGCATCCATCCGCTGGCGCAGTTCGAGCTCGCCGTGGCAAACAGCCTGGATCGCGCCGATCTCGGAAAGCAGATTTTCAGGATGTAGCCCGGACCATGATCCCGAACCGAAGGTCAGCGAAGCAAAAAGTGGAACCGTTTTTTCGGAAAGATCATGGTCAAACAACGAAAGAAGATCACGACCCGATCCGTTTCGCCACTTCTTCCAGCCAGTGGTCGCGGATCCCCAGCGCTTCGAGGTGCTCCAGCGTGCTGAGCACGTAGTCCTCGTTCTTTCCCGACTGGCCGACGGCGCCGCGAACGACGGTCGCCGCATCGGCCGCATCGAGCGCACCGGCATATTGCTCGTGGGTTCGGTCGACGACATAGGCGACAGCCGAGACCGTCTCGCCCCCGTCCGTCTCGCCGCCACCCTTATCGCCGCCACCCTTATCGCCATTGTCGAGGCGAATGCTAAGCATGCGCTCGAGATAGACATTGGTGACCAGCTCGCGCTCGCGCAGATAGGTGATGACCTCGTTGCGCAGATCGCCGGGGACGCGGAAGGCCAGCCCGATGCAGGAGCCGCCACGGTCGAGGCCGAGCACCAGGCCGGGCCGTTCGCGCGTGCCGCGATGCACGAAGGAGTAGACGCACAGCGAGCGGCGGTAGCCATGGAGGCGGGCGCGCCGCGTCTCGACATGCGCAAATCCCGGCCGCCAGATCAGCGAACCGTAGCCAAAAACCCAAAAATCGCCCATATCGCCAAGCCTGTTGCAGCACCGCACTGGAATCGGTGTTTTTATCAATCCGTCTCCGTCTACCTGATGTTGCCGGAAACGACAGTCCCTCTCTGCAACACGCGCTAACGAGAGCCGCAGCATGACGTCAAGTGACGAGCGCCCGCCGAATTTTCGCCGCCGCCTCTTCTGGCTTGGCGCTTTCATCGTCGTGCTGTTCGGCCTCTACAGCGCCGGCTGGTTCTACCTGGCAGACAAGGTCAAGAGCGAAGCCGGCAAAGCGGTGGCCGAGCTCAACGGCAATGGCATCGAGGCGGACTGCGCCAATCTGACGGTCAGCGGGTATCCCTCGAGCTTCGCCGTTTCCTGCGACAGTCTGGCTTATCAGGACGACACCAGGAAGGTTGCCGCCTCGCTCGGCAGCCTCAACGCCGTCACGCACATCACCCAGATCCTGTCGCCTGGCGCCGACTTGCGGGGGCCGCTCAGGACCTCCGTCCCGGGGATGGCGCCACTGTGGATCGACTGGGATAGTCTGCGAGCGAACGTGAAACTGTCGTGGCCGCTGCCCCGGCGTGTATCACTGGAGGCCGAGGGCCTGTCCGCCCAGACCGATCCGGCGGACGGCACAGCCCCGGTCGAGCTGTTCAGCGCCGGGACAGCGGCCGGACAATTGCGTCCGAACGGCCAGGACATCGACTATGCCGGAAGTTTTACCGACCTCGAAATCGATCCAGGGGTGATCGATGGGCGCGTTCTGCCGCCGCTCGACGGCAGCGGCGACGTGACGCTGAAGAACGGCGTGGCGCTGATCAAGACACAAACAGAGGGCCTACGCGGCCAGGCGGTCGATATCGGCAAGCTGGATCTGTCGTCGGGAACTGCGCGTATCACCGTTTCCGGACCGGTTTCGGTCGATGCCGATGGGCTGATCGACGCCGATTTGATGATCAAGCTTAGCGATCCGAAGGCGGTGGCGGCAATCCTCGGCAAGGCCATTCCCGAGCAGAAGAGCCAGATCAAAACAGGCTTTGCCGGGCTGGCGCTGCTAGGCAACGAACCGTCGATGCCACTCAAGGTCGTCAAGGGCAAGGCCTCGCTCGGTTTTATCCCGCTGGGCAGGATCGAGCCGGTCGATTAGACCAAGATTGCGAACCTCCAGTTCGGAAAAGATCATGGTCGAACAGGAAGATAGATGAACCGCCCGGTGAAGCTCCTGAGTGTTGGCGCGCTGACGCTCGACACGATCCTACGCGTCGACACGCTTCCGACACGTCAGGGCAAGTTCATCGCGGCCGACGGCGTCCAGATCGCCTCGGGCATGGCTTCGAGCGCGGCCTGCGCCGCACGCCGTCTCGGCGCGGACGTATCGCTGTGGGCGAGCGCGGGAGACGACACCGTCGGCGATCAGCTGGTCGCCGGGATCGAGGCCGAAGGCGTCGATTGCAGCTTTGTCCGGCGCGTCACCGGCGCGCGTTCGGCACTGTCGGCCATCTTGGTCGATACGCATGGCGAGCGCATCATCGTTCCTTTCTATGACAAGCTCGCCCAGGCCGATCCCGAGGCGCTCCCCACCCAAGATCTCACCGCATTCGACGCCGTCCTGGTAGACGTACGCTGGCCGGGCGCAGCAGCTCTGGCCCTGGCGGCGGCGCGCGCAATCGGCCGTCCAGCCATACTGGACGCCGACACCGCGCCACGGGACGTGCTGGAACGCCTGTTTCCGCTCGCCTCGCACATCGTCGCGTCGGAGCCGGCGGCGTTCATCCTCTGCGGCGAGGAACAAGGCCCGCAAAAGGCCTGTGAAGGGCTGGCCGGACGCACGGATGCATTCGTAGCGGTGACGGGCGGCTCGGCGGGAAGCTGGTGGTTCGACCGCTCAGTGGGATCCGTGCGCCATGTCGCGGCGCCAAGGATCAAGGCAGTGGACACGCTTGCCGCCGGCGACGTGTTTCACGGGGCCTTTGCCGTTGGTTTGGCGGAAGCCATGCCGATCGAACAGGCCCTGCGCTTTGCCAGCGCCGCCGCCGCGCTCAAATGCCTGCGTTTCGGCGGCAGGCTGGGTGCGCCGGACAGGGCCGAGACGCTGGCGATGATGGCCGCCCACTGGCCGGCCTGAGACAGCGGCGGGCTTTCAAATCGAATCGTACCGCCGCTCTGCCTTTTGTTTGAGCATCGGATTTCCCAAAATCGGTACCCACATTTGGGTCCGATGCTCTATCCCTTGGATGGGTGCTCGACCGCCTGCCGGCCAAAGTCCGGTACGTCGATGTCCTGGCCGGCCTCGATGATCGAGCGGCGGACGGCGCGGGTGCGGGTGAACAGGTCGAACAGCTTTTCGCCGTCGCCCCAGCGGATCGCCCGCTGCAGCGAGGCCAAATCTTCCGAGAACCGCGCCAGCATTTCGAGAATGGCATCCTTGTTGTGCAGGCAGACATCCCGCCACATGGTCGGGTCGGAAGCGGCAAGGCGCGTGAAGTCACGAAAGCCGGAGGCCGAATATTTGATGACCTCGGACTTGGTGACCGACTGCAGATCGTCGGCGGTGCCGACGATGTTGTAGGCAATGATGTGCGGCAGATGCGAGACGATGGCCAGTGTCATGTCGTGATGCTGGGAATCCATCGTATCGATGTTGGAGCCGCAGCGGCGCCAGAATTCCGAGAGTCTTTCCAGCGCCTCGGGATCGGTGCCGGGCACCGGCGTGAAAATGCACCAGCGATTCTCGAACAGTTCGGCAAAGCCTGCATCCGGACCCGATTTTTCGGTGCCCGCCAACGGATGGCCGGGAATGAAATTCACACCATCAGGCACATGCGGCTGCATCTGCGCGATGACCGACGCCTTGGTCGAGCCGACATCGGTGAGGATGGCGCCCTGCTTCAGCGCCGGTGCGATTTCCTCGGCGACCTCGCCCGAAGCGCCGACCGGCACCGAAACGATGACCAGGTCTGCATCGCGGACCGCCTCTTTCGCGTCCACAGTGTAGGAGGAGCCGAGATCGAGTTCGCTTGCCCGTGCCAGCGTCGTTTCGCTGCGTGTCGAGATAGCGACGTGGCGGGCAAGACCTTCGCGGCGGATGATACGGGCC
>NZ_RZSW01000466.1:0-5088 GCF_003997375.1 Mesorhizobium sp. M5C.F.Ca.IN.020.29.1.1
CTGCTGCACCAGACCGGGCGCAGCGCCGAAGGACTCGACCTCCTCGAACAGTCGGTGCGCCTGCAGCCCAAGAATCCGGATTTCCTCAACAATCTCGGCACGGTGATGCGCGACCGCGGCCGTGTCGGTGCAGCCGTCGATTTCTTCCGTGGCGCGGTGGCGCTGCGGCCGGACCAGCTCGCGGCGCGCGACAATCTCGGCTCCTCGCTTAAGCAGCTCGGACAGTTCGAGGGCGCGGAGGAGATTTATCGCGGCACCATCGGTCGCAACCCGTTCCATGTCCGCGCCCGAATTGGGCTTGCCGAAACGCTGCAGGAGGCTGGGCGGCTCGACGAGTCGCTTGCCGTCTTCCGCGAAGCACTGGCAATTCGGCCGAAGGACGCCGATTTGCTGCACGGTCTGGGCGTCGGGCTGATGGAGAAGGGCAGCCTCGGAGAGGCGGCGGAGCATTTCCGGCAGGCGCTGGCGGTCGATCCCGGCATGGCCAGGGCCTGGCTGATGCTTACCCAGGTCAAGCGCCAGCAGGAGCGCGACGCCGAGCTTGCCGGGATGGAGGCGCAGCACGCCAAGGCCCCGGAAGGCAGCGTGGCGCGCATGCAGCTTTCCTTCGGCCTCGGCAAGGCCAATGACGATTTGAAGGATTATGGCCGTGCCTTCGATTATTTCGCCGAAGGCAATGCGATCCGCCGTATGGGCATCGACTACGATGCGGCCAAGACACGCGCCGAGTTCGAGGCGATGAAGGCGGTGTTCGACAAGCCCTTCTTCGACAAGCACAGACCGAGCGGGATCGCCGACGATACGCCGATCTTCGTCGTCGGCATGCCGCGCTCCGGCAGCACGCTGGTCGAGCAGATCATCGCCAGCCATCCGCAGGTCTATGGCGCCGGTGAGCTCGGCATATTGAAGACGGCGCTCGGCAAGCAGTTTCCGCCTGGTATGAAGGGCGGCTTTCCCTGGGGCATCGCCGACATGCCCGACAAGGCCTATGCCGAGGCAGGCCAGGCCTATCTAGACCTGCTGCACGCCCGCTATCCGGGTTTCCGGCACGTCACTGACAAGATGCTCGGCAATTTCCTATTGGTAGGCTTCATCCATCTGATGCTGCCCAAGGCCAAGATCATTCATTGCGTGCGCGATGCGGCGGCGACATGCCTGTCGATCTACAAGGTGCATTTCCGCGGCGACAGCCACCGCTACGGCTACGACCTCAGCGAGCTCGCCGATTTCCACAATCTCTACACCGATGTGATGGCGCATTGGCGCACCGTTCTGCCTGATGTCGTGCATGATGTGCGCTACGAGGATTTCGTCGCCGACCAGGAAGGGCAGACGCGGGCGCTCATCGCCCATCTCGGCCTGCCATGGGATGATGCGGTGCTGTCGTTCCACGAGACCGACCGGCCGGTGCGCACGGCGTCGGCGGCGCAGGTGCGCCAGCCGATGTACCAGGGCTCGGTCGATCTGTGGAAACGCTATGGCGACCGGCTCAAGCCGCTGCTCGACCGCCTAGCGTAATGCGTTGCCGGCCTACAACTCGATGAACGGCTGAAAGCCGCCGAAGATCATGCGCTTGCCGTCGAATGGCATCGTCGACAAGTCGCCGTTCAGGCGCGGATCGGCCATCACTTTGGCCATTACCGCATCGCGGCTCTGCCGCGATTCATAGACGGCCCACGAGAAGACGACGACCTCGTCGTCCTTGGCCTGAACGGCGCGCGGGAACGACGTGACCTCGCCATAGGGTACATCGTCGCCTGTGCATTCGACAAAGGCGAGCGCACCATGCTCCTTCCAGACGGCGCCGGCTGTTTCCGCCAGCTTTTTGTAGGCATCGAGATTTGCCTTGGGCACGGCAAGTACGAAACCATCGACATAAGACATTGTGGTTCTCCTTGGCTGGTGGCGCTGTTCAGCTAGGCGGCCTTTACGGGCGCGTTCATTGCCCACTCGACACCGAACGGATCGCGCATGTTACCCCAGCGATCGCCCCAGAACATCACTTGCAGGGGCATCACTTCCTGGCAACCGGCATCGATAGCGCGCTGCCACCAGGCGTCGATGTCGTCGCTGCCGAGATGCAGCTGCATGGTGAAGCCCTGTGGCTTCACCGCGGCCATTCCGTGCTCGGGATAGAAGTCGGAAATCATCAAGGTCGAACCGTTGATATGGAGATGGATATGCATCGTCCGGCCCTGCTCGTCCGGCGGATAGAAGAAGACCTGCTCGGCGCCGAAGGCCTTCTGATAGAATTCCGAAGCCTTGAAGGCGCCGTCCAGCTGAAGGTAGGGCGTCAATCCGCCGAGGACTTTCGCGGCAGATTGGGTTTGGGGCTGATCGTTCATCTCTTGCTCCTCTCTGGTTGGGCATTGCGAACCACAGGACGAAGGGGGCAGGGGCGATCCTACATGGCCGATGCGTTTTTTTAATGCCGACCGCGCGACGGCCGGTCCTTGTCAAGGAGCCAGGCAATACGCGGGCTGTTCTGTGTGTCGACGACGATATCCGGCCAGCCGATGTCCTTGCGCAGTTCGATCGGCAACGAAAGGAGGGCGCGCTCGCTGCGGCAGCGGGCGCGAGCCGCCGAATAATGGGTCGCTATGCGACCTACGGATGACAGAATGGACATGATGCTTTCTCCTCGATTGGCGCCGGCATCACCGTGTCGGCATCCCAAGGACGTGGCGCGCGGCCATGATCCTACAGATCGCGGAGAATTTTCTGTCGCAGGGCCTTATTCAGTCGGGATACGTCTCAGATGACGGACGCGGCCAGAGCGGTGTCGTAATACTCCGCCATCTCGATGATTTTGCCGTCGCGTAGCGTCCAGAAATCGGCGGTGCGCATGACAAACTCCTCGCCGGTGGTTCGGCGTGTCATGTGGATCTCGACCTGTGCCGCAACCTTGTCGCCGCCGTCGATGATCTCGACCGGGATGAAGCGCCGGTATTCGAAATCGTCGTCCAGCGCCAAAAGCCGGGCAAGGAACTCCTGCTTACCTTGGCCATCCCGGCATAGCGCGACTGCGCCGGTTCGGCGACCCAGCGGAAGACGATATCATCGGCGCAGTCGACCAGCGCGCCCTCGATGTCACGTTTGCATACGTATCATACAGGTTCTTGACGACGTCCGCGCCACATGACCGTTTTCCTCCTCGGTTTGCGAGACCTCGGGATGCGCCTTTTTCGGCTCGCGGGGAAGCGTGGGCCGGCAGCACCTTGAATGCCGGCCCGGCAGATGCGTGGCTTTCCTCAGCCATTCCCCTCAGCCACCGATCGAAAGAAATCCTCCGGGCTGTCGATCTCGGTCAGCCGCCGCTTCTCGATCAGCCAGAAGCGGTTGCCGATCGCCCTGATGAAGGAGCGGTCGTGCGAGGCCAGCACACAGCTTGCCTGATGGGCCAGCAGTTCCGTTTCCAGTGCTTCCTGGCCGTCGATGTCGAGATGGTTGGTCGGCTCGTCGAGCAGATAAAAATTGGGATTGGCGAGCCTGAGCGCCAGCATCGTCAGCCGCGCCTTCTGCCCGCCCGACAGCACGCCGATCCTGCGCTCCTGCATGTCGATGCTGACGCCTGCACCCGCCAGCAGCGAGCGTGCGCGCTGCTCGCCGACATCGAAGCTGCGCGAGAGCATCGCCAGCGGCGTGTCTTCGGCGCTGATGCCTGACAGCGCCTGGTCGCTGTAGCCGAGCACCGTCGACGGCGTCACCTTCACGCCTTGTACTGCCGTCTCCGGCTCGATAATGGCATTTCTGATCAGGCTGATCAGCCGCGACTTGCCGACACCATTGCGGCCGAGCAGGACGATGCGGTCGCCCTGGCAGATATGGCGCTTGCCGGTCCTGAACAGCGGGGTTCCGTCAGGCGTTTCGACCGCCAGGTCGTCGAGCGTGATCAGCACCTTGGCATGGGTGCCGCGATTGGCGAGCTTTATCGCGCCCGCCGATTTTTCGCGGTGCGCCGGTGCTGCGACCTCCTCGAGGCGTTGGGCGCGCTGGTTGAGCTGCTTGGTCTTGACCGTCAGCAGGTCGCTGCCCGAATTGATGCCGATGTTGTTAAGCTTGGCCGCCTGCCGGCGCAATTGCTGCGCCACCTTCATGTCACGCTGGAATTTGCGCTCGGTCGAGGCGTCGACTTCGCTCAACGCATCGCGTGCCTTGGAATAGGGCAGCGAGAACACTGGCGATTGTTCTGGGCGCAGGAACAGCGTCCGGTTGGTCGTTGCGTCGAGGAAGGCCCGGTCGTGGCTGGCGATCACCACCGGCACTTCGCGCGGCAGCGTGTTCAGCCAGGTCTCGAGTTGGCTGATCTTGGCGAGGTCGAGATGGTTGGTCGGCTCGTCGAGAAGCAGGACGTCCGGATCGGTGACCCAGACGCGGGCGATCAGCGCCAGCCTTTGCCAGCCGCCGCTCAATGCCCGCATCGGCCGCTCGCGCATCGGCTGCGGTATGTCGAGTGAATCGAGAACCACGTCGACGCGCCATTGCTCGCTTTCAGCCTGCTCGGCCGGCAAGGCGTCGGCCACCACCCGCTGAAAGCCGTGCTCGGCCAATGCTGCGGGAACGGCTTGCTCGACATAGCCGACGCGCAGGCCGCGCGTGCGGGTGATGTCGCCTGATGTCGGCTCCATTTCGCCGGTCAGGCACTTCAGCAAAGTGGACTTGCCGCGCCCGTTGGCAGCAACGATGCCGAGGCGGTCGCCGGTGCCGATGGTGAGATCAAGGTTGGAAAAGAGCGGCGCACTCATGGTGACGCCGAGGGATTTTAGGCTGATCAGGGCCATCTTGGTTTCTCTGGTCTGCCCGGAGGGAGGTTCCGGTTCGATGCACTTTGACGGTGCGCTGGCCGGCCATCAGGCTCGGCGTTGCAGCACCACGAAGGGCAGACCAAAAATCGAAGCGGGAAAAAGCCCGGACCGTCCCTGGTCAGCCCTGCAAGCAAGCTCGCAGGGCAGGGACAGGGCCGCGCTGACGGTGGTGGTCGAAATTCACGCAGCCCTCCTTTCAAGACGTTGAGCGTGGAAACTGCTACACCAAGGGCGGGACCGAAGGCAAGGGGCGGGTAGTTGGCAGTCAACGAGTCAGATGGAC
>NZ_RZSW01000467.1:0-5052 GCF_003997375.1 Mesorhizobium sp. M5C.F.Ca.IN.020.29.1.1
GCCGAATGGATGGCGACCCGCAAGCTCAAGAACGATCCGCGCGTCACGCGCGTCGGGGCCGTGCTGAGGAAGCTCAGCCTCGATGAACTGCCGCAGATCATCAATATCCTTCAGGGTGACATGAGCCTTGTCGGTCCTCGCCCCGTCGTACGCGACGAGCTCGAGATTTATGGCAGTTCGGCCGTCTATTACCTGAAATCGCGCCCCGGCCTAACCGGACTCTGGCAGGTCAGCGGCCGCAATGACGTTTCCTATGACAGCCGCGTCGCATTCGATCGCCACTATGTCGAGAACTGGTCGCTGTTTGAGGACATTCGCATCATCGTCAAGACCGTGCCTGCCGTCTGGATGTCGCGGGGCTGCTACTGACCGGCTGGGCCGGCTCTGTGTGGAAGAGTGACTGTCCAGACGCCAACCATTCTGCAGCAAGTTTCATCGGGCGGGGCTAAGCGGATCGGAAACGTACAGTTGAAAACAGATATCTTCGAAATCTCCTGCGCCGGCATTGCTGGCAATCGCATGCGGCGGATGCGGCTTATGACCACTTGCCTCGCGCTGGCGCTCACCATTCCCCAACTCGCCGCCGCCGATGAGTATCGCCTCGGATCGCAGGACAAGCTGACCATCCGCGTGGCCGAATGGCAGACCGTTGAAGGCACGTTCCGCGACTGGACGGCCGTCAACGGAGAGTACACAGTCGGCCCGGCCGGAACATTGTCCGTGCCGTTCGTCGGCGAAATGCCGGCATCCGGCAAGACCACATCCGAGATCGCGGCAGCGATCGGCCAGGCGCTCCAGCGCAAGCTCGCCCTGGCGGACCGGCCGGAAGCCTCCGTCGAAATGGCGGAGTACAGGCCATTCTACATTTCCGGGGAGGTGCAGACGCCTGGCCAGTATCCCTACGTGCCTGGTCTGACCGTCCTGAGGGCGATGAGCATCGCCGGCGGTGTCCGGCGGGCCCCCGAAGGACAGCGGTACGACCGCGACATGATCAATGCCAAGGGCGATTTTGACGTTCTCGAAGACCAACGGGTCCGGCTGATCGTCAGGCGCGCGCGCATCGAAGCGGAGATGGCGGACAAGCCGACATTCGACGTGCCGAAGGAGGTGGCCAACGATCCGAAGGTGGCAAGCGTCGTTGCGGACGAGATGGCGATCCTGACGGCCGATCAAAAGAAGCTTAAACTCCGCCTTCAGGCGCTCGACGATTTGAAGAAGCTACTGCAGAGCGAGATCGATTCGCTGCAGAAAAAGATCGTCAACCAGCAGCGGCAGGTCGACCTGGCAAAGGAACAGCTCAGCGGCATCGGCTCGCTGGCGCAGAAAGGTCTTGTCGTCAACACGCGGGTTCTGACTTCGCAACAAACGATCGCCGACCTGGAAGGCCAGATCCTGGATTACGACACGGCCATCCTTACCGCCAAGCAGTCGATCAGCAAGGCCAACCAGGATGCCATCGACCTGGAAAACACTCAGAATGCGAGCCTCGCCGCCGACCGGCAACAGGTAGAAGCCGATCTCAGTGCGACGATGCTCAAGATGAACATGCAAACCGGCCTGATGGCCGAAGCCATGTCGGGGAACCCGGCGTTACAACGCTATCGCGACGGCGAAGAGCCAACGATGTCCTTTGCCCTGGTTCGGGTGGTCGACGGCGAGACCAGCGAAATTGCCGCCAGTGAAGACACGCCCGTGCTGCCCGGGGACGTGATCAAGGTGAAGCTGGCGCCAATGGCTAGTCAATAGAACTCGCGCGATCGAATACCCCAACGTCAGCTTACGCTCAAAGGGAGCGTCATGCCGAGGCCGTCCGCATAGATGCACGCTTCTCGGCGAAAAATGCCAATCGGTGGGGGAAGCGTGGTGAATATCTATCGTGCCAGAAGGTATATTAAAGGCGCAATAGTTACATTCATTTGGGCAGTGAGGGGTATCGAAATAACCGATCGAGTTTCGGTACTTGGTGTCTCGCCTCATAGCAGGAAAAGGCAATTTTTAGATTTGGCTCTCGCGTTTCGTTTCGAGGGCTTGGGTCACGTTCCTGGTTTCATGCACGCCGGAACGCAAGTCTGTCAATTGGCTCTAGATTTTTTATAAACAGCGGAGTTACGATCGACGCATCTGTCGCAGTAAGCATCGGAAAAGGATGCCTTATTGGCGAATCGGTTGTAATCCAAGACTCAAACTATCATGAGGTCGAAGAGGGTGCCGGTGTTAAAGCGAAAGCTGTCCTGATTGGGGATAATGTTTGGATAGGTCGAATTCAATAATCCTGCCTGGGGTCGAAATCGGGGATCATAGCGTAATTGGAGCCGGCTCTGTGGTCACCAAAAGTGCACCCCCGCGAGCCTGGTTGCAGGAAATCCCGCCCGAATAATTCGCGAAATTGTGGCGCCCCAAGATTGCATTCGTTTTTGACGGTAATTTTAGCGAACGAAATCAAGGTGACATTCTGCGCTTTTCTTAGCCCTTTGCGGTTTCTGGTTCCGCGAGGCTCGCCGCCGTCCACCGAGGGCGGGCGAAAGGCACCTTCACCAGTTTGAAGTAGCTGTAATACAGAAGGAAGGAGCCCATAATGTAGGGGTTGAGGGTCTCGACCTCGACGAAGGACCGGATGAACAGAAGCACCATCACGCCGGCAAGAATCACAGATTCGGCCTGCCACGTCCTGAATATCAACGCCGATATGTGGCCCCACAGCGTGCGCACGATGATCAGCGAAATCAGCGTCGCCCCGACATAGCCAAGCTCGACGAGCGCTTCGACATAGGTGTTGTGGAAGTGGAAGCCGCTTCGGGTCGTGATGTAGAATTCGTTCCAAAGCCGTTCGGCCTCGGCGAAACCCTGCACCCAGTAGCCCGCGTAGCCGACGCCGAGGATCGGCGCTTGCTGCACCGCACGCCAGCCCTGCTCCCAGAGATAGGTCCGTCCGGTGAGCGTGGAGTCTTTTCCGAAGACGCCAAGGACGAAATCCAGAAGCCCCGCAAAGGCAACCGCGGTGACCGCGACCAGCCCGCATGCGCCGACCAGGAAAATCACCCGTCGGTAGCGGAGCGAAAGCTTCTTCGCCATGGCAAGCAGAGCGACCAGAGCGAGAACTGCCGGTACCGAAGCCATCGAGGTGGCTGAATGCGAAATGACCAGCAGATAGGCCGACAGGACGAGGACGGGCGCCGTCAAGAAAAGGCTGATCCGGCCGCGCCTGAGAAAGGTCAGCAAGACAACGCAAAAATAGATGCCAAGGGAGGCAACAAAGCCGATCTGGTTCTTGGAGCTGAATGCGCCGACGAAATTATACGTCCCGTCGAGGCCATCATACGAATAACCCCCGACCATAAGCGAGTAGAGCAGGACGAGAAAGATCCCGATCAGTGAGCCTATTGTCAACGTCCGAACGCTGACGGTGCGCGCGGCGATATAGGCGCAGGCGATATGAGAGCAATACTGGATCGCCGTCCTCAACGTGATGCCGGGAGCATCCGACCAGAACACCGAGAGGCAGACGTAGATTGCAAACGCCAATGGCAGCCACGCGCTGGAGGCATGTCGCAACAGCCGCCGATAATCTACCATGATCAGGGGAAGCCAGACCGCATAATAGGCCAGGATCAGGATCTGGCCGAAAAGGTAGGAGTAGGAGAACGCCCAAATGGAGATGGCGACAGCAAATGTGCCATAGACCGTGCTCTTCTCCGGGTCGACCAACAGAGATTTTGGTATCTTCATCTCGGTAGCGAAGTCCCGTCCATGAGTTCAATGCCGATTCGCCGCCGCGCCAGGCGCGAACGCTTCCATTGTGCAGTGCAATATAACCCATCCCCTGCAGCCTGTCACCCAAATGAGGCAAAAACAGCCACAAGGACGCCCCGGGAAGGCGGTAAAAGGCCGCAAGAACCGAGCATCCAGGCCGGCTTCTGGCTCCAAACATTGTGAGCGCCTCGGCATCACGGTCAAGAGCCATCGCCGCCGGATTCATGAGAAGCTCGGCATCGCCACCGCGCGGAACTGTTTTCGCAGTTCTTCAGCACCGGACCGAAAAATAGCAGCCGGCATTCCTTGCATCCGTTGCAATGAATGAGGCGCTCCGCGTACGCTATGGCGGGGACAACCAGACGATGGCCGCAGGGATAGCAGACGCTGGTGGTCCCGATCTGCTGGGCTGGAGCAAACGGATGGACAAACCTCGAATCTTCCTGGGCTCGTCGGGGAAGCAGAAAAAACTGCTGCAGGCGCTGACACGCGGCCTTGAAGACATCGCGTATGTGGAACCCTGGACGACATCCTTCAATCCCGGGACAACCACACTGGAGCGCCTCCTTGAGCTTACGCGTGAAGTCGACTTCGCTGCTTTTGTGTTCGCCCAGGACGACTGGACGAGTGCAAGCCTGGCATCACCTGCTCCTGTATCCGCTCAAGCTTCTCCGCGAGACAATGTGGTCTTCGAAGCCGGCCTTTTCGGCGGTGTCCTCGGAATGCGCCGAACGTTTATCCTCCATGCCAACGGCTCCAAGCTTCCAAGCGATCTCCTCGGCCTGACGTCCGTGAGGTACGGCGAAGCGATAACCGCCGCCGAGATGAGAGCGGTCAACCAAAAGCTGCGAAAAGCGATTGAAAATGAGGGCCGCGCCGCCCGAATAGAAGGTCTTTGGTGGCAGTTTTCCCTGTCGGAGCGGACTGTGAAGGAACCTTCCGCGGTGAGCCTCCTGCGGATCTCGCGAGACCGCGATGGTGCGCTGGAGCTAGCCGGCCGCTCATGGCAAGAGAATGGCAGTCTGTCCGCGAGATACTGGAGCGAAGCAGTAAAGGAGAGAAAGGAGCCTGCCGGCATCTTTTACTTTTGGAATGGAGAACGGCCCTTGGACGCGAACGCGTCGCAGTTGTACGGGACAGGAGAGATCCGGCTGGAGTCCGCCGATCGCGCGTCCGGGTACTTCACCACACGAGCCGACACAGAGCCAAAACTGAACGCCCGCACCTCCGGTGTCTATCTGCGCGCCGAGCCGGAGGACTTGAGCATCCTGGACGGGCGCGACAACCAGCGACGAGTAGAGC